>NZ_JAWNFK010000006.1:166230-341630 GCF_034107965.1 Enterobacter sp. 61D5 | reverse complement strand
CGACACCAGAACCAGCACCAGCACCAGATAATAATGGCAGGCCTCATGCCAATGGTCCAGATGGTCAGGGTGGTGTTTGGGTTGAGGGCGTTGATTATTATCCCGGCGCGACGGTAAACGGTGTTTACATCACCGATGTCAGCGTGAACGCGAACGGCAGTTATATGATTAAAACTGCTGATTTTGCTGTTGGCGGAATGCTCTGATTAATCTTAAATGCTTTTTCTTGTAATTAAAGAACGCTCCGATATTTCGGAGCGCTCTTTTATTTTGACAATATTTATATCCAAAAGTGGTTAGAGTGCAAATGTTTATACGCCAGCCCGGTGTTGTTGTCGCGGTGATGTCTTCACTGTGCAGTGTCTTTTTTTCGGTCCATGCTGAAACTTCTGTTAATCAGCAGGCACTTCTTCAGCAGCAGCAGGATGAGGCTCGGCGTAATCTGCTTACGCCCGAGGCCAAATCGTTACTTTCGTCAGAATCAACAACACTGTCGGAGAGTTTAGTTCTATTACCGGAAAAGCCTTGTTATCTGATTAAACATGTCATTCTTGAGAAGAACAGTGCCCTGCCTCACTGGTTAATTTTCCGCGATTTAACCCGGCAACTTGAAGGGCAATGTGTCGGTATCAACGGTATTAAAACATTACATAAGGCGATACAGAATCGCTTAATTGCCCATGGTTTTATCACTACCCGCATTTTGCTCCCCGCTCAGGATCTTAATAATGGTACGCTTACCCTGCGTATTCTTCCTGGCAAAATCAGCGATATTGTTTTTAAAGATAATTCTGGGCACTACATCCATTCAATCAATAATTTTCCACAGGGAAAAGGCGATGTGCTCGATCTTCGCGGTCTGGAACAGGGTCTGGAAAACCTGCAGCGCGTACCGGGTTCTACCGCAGAAATTAATCTTGTGCCCGGTGTTAAACCTGGTGAGACGCAGGTCGAAGTGGCTCGTTTGCAGCCAAAATCATGGCGTCTGGGCGCATGGGCTGATGACGCTGGCAGCAAATATACCGGGCGCTATCAGAGCGGCTTTGCGTTGTATCTTGATAATCCGACCTCACTGAATGACCTGTTTTACGTCTCCTACGGTGGCGGGTTAAAAAACGAAGATGGTCGTCGGACCGATAACGTTTCTGCCTTTTATTCCGTTCCGTGGGGATACTGGCAGTTGGATCTGTACGGTACGAAGTACCGCTACACCCAGACCATCCGCAGTGGTGATTTCAGCTATTTATACAGCGGTGACGAAAAATTACTGACCGCGCAGTTAAGCCGCATTCTGTTCAGAAACGCCAGCCAGAAAACCACCCTGAGCTTCAAAGGCATTAAACGCGATTCGAGCTATTTCCTTAACGATGTCGAAGTTGAGGTTCAGCACCGAAATACCAGTAGCTGGAAATTAAACCTTGAGCACCAGGCTTATCTCTCTTTTGGACAGTTGAAAGCGAACCTGGGATATCAGCGTGCTGCCCACTGGTTCGGAGAAGAGTCCGATGCCGAAGAAGTGGTCGGCAGTGCCGATTCGCAGGCCAGGATCCTCACCATGAGTCTGGACGCGACAGTGCCGTTTAACCTGGCAGGACAGTCGATGAGCTATGAGCCGCATTTTATGAAGCAAACGTCGCCAGACCGACTCACCCAGCCAGACAAATTCACCATCGGTAACCGCTGGACGGTACGTGGCTTCGACGGAGAAACGACGATATATGCCGATAAAGGCTGGTACCAGCGTAATGACATAAACCTTAACCTGCCGGCCAGAAAGATGCAGCCGTATATTGGCTTTGATTATGGCGAGGTCAGCGGTTCGAAAGGCGATTACTGGAGCGGGAAACATATTGCTGGCGCGGCATTAGGCGTGCGTGGACTGACAGGCACTCTTGGCTACGATCTCTTTGCTGGTGTGCCGGTAATGAAACCGGGTGACATGCACGTGAGCCCGGTGACGGTGGGATTTTCGCTACAATGGCAATATTGAAAAGAGGTTATCTAAATGATAAATGCTTTTAAGCCCCTAAATAGGATTAAAAATATATTGCCTGCAAACATTCTGTTCTGGATGATTACGAATCACCAGGAAGCATATCCTTAATGATATCGTTACGTAGAATGAGCAAGATGTCGACCCACTCTATAAAGTTTATATTCATCAGCGATAATTATTACTTGCAGATCGCGCTACAGCATCTGATTGGTGCCAACGCTATATCCAGCAAGGAATTTACTCGTCATTATGTTTATCAGCATCTCGAGGATGCTATTGTCATTCTCGATCTATCCAATGTTCTGGATGTTTCTAATAACATTAAAAAAATGAGCATATTGCGTATGCTGAGTCCGCATACAAAGGTGGTGTTGCTTAAATCATCGATGCTAAACCTTACATTTCTGAATCAATTTTATCACTGGGATGTGGATATTTCACTGCCAGACTTTAAAAGTCTGGTGGTGAAGGAGTTAAGACAGGTTAATAGCCTTTGCGCCAACAGTGATGTTAATCCCAAAGGTTTTACCACCGCGCAGGTTGATTTCTTATATTTATACGCGCAAGGGTTGTCTATGCCTGAGATTGCGGAAAGATTAGATATACCGCTAAAAACAGCCTATTCACGCAAGACCTTGCTATGGCGGCGCTTTGGCCTTCACCGTGGGAATAATATTTATTATTTACTGCCGCATATTAAAACGTATTTGCAGGTGCGTTATCCGAGAACATCTGACTGGATCCATCATTACGAATAGGCACGATGGTGATGTAAGCATTCACCCTAACTTCATAGGTACTTTCTGTCTTTCGCGGCCTTCCCCGACCATTTTGTTTTAGATAATTTAAATCCATCTAAATTCAGGAAAAAATATTTTCCAATGACTGGTGAATAATTTAAAGAGCCAGGGGTGAATTGTAAGCCAGCAAATTTATTCTGTTATAAATCCATGGTTTTATCATTGATACTCAAGGAATTGTCTTCTTGATTCATCATCATCAAGGTACTCAAAAGAAAGAAGCCGAATTTTGGTAAGTTTATAAAACCACTCACAATCGTTTCGTTGAATAATTTCGCCTGGTTTGAAACATATCCCGGATGCCACCCGAATAATCGCATATTTACCATTACTAAACCTGACCCGGTGAATACAGAAAAGTTGGCCAGCCTGTCCGTGACAGCTGTTCGACATGATATGCCCTTCAATAAAAACAGATTTTTTAGATTTCATTATCATACCCTCGACAACAGCAGTACAGGAGGAATGTTGTCATTTTCCGACATCACTGACGTTACGTGGCAGAAGCTGATCAGCCGCCGATACACCAGCATTCTGAAGGTCTGAACAACAGTCCGCAGGCAGGGCACTCAAGAACCGCATCTTTTCTTAGTTTACCTGCTTTCTGATCGGCTCTGTGTGCACATACCGGGCAGGCAACATGAACCGGTCTTTCTTTAAAATACCTGAGCCCATTTGTATAAGACATAAATAATTCTCTGAGGAATAGAGTAATTATTATACACTTTAATATAAAAATAACTGGCATAAGTTATGTTAAGTTGTGTCTGAATCAGGATATCAGATATTGAAAATTGAACGTCTTATTTATGATACACTACCCTTCCGTGAGAAATTTAAGATGAAATCAGAAGACACCCTTGACTGGTATCCGGCACAATTACCGCCTGTGAAAATTATTCTTGGCGAAGCCGTGCTGGCTGTGGGTAAACAGGGCCGACCGATTAATACCCGCACCTTGCTGGAATACCTTCAGGTCATGCAGGACAAACAAAAAAGGCGGGATGACAAAATCGCCATGCAGACTGCGATTGATGTTCTCAGGGATAATCAGCGCATTAACGGCAGACGTTAATGCACCTCCGGGATCAGTGTCAGTTCTGAATGATCTCAACCGTATGGTTTTGTCCATCATCCTTCAGCGGTATTCTGTCATCAGGGAGGAGAACACCATCCAGCGTCACGCAATATTCTGCATCGCCGCGTGAAACACTAATCTGATAATGGCTTTCACCATATTGATATGCCATAGAAAAAGACGACCACTCATCCGGTAACCTGGCATGAACACTAAAGTCAGTGCCGGAACGTTTTATCCCCAGTAATTCCTCGGTAAGTAAACGCCAGGCCCAGGCTGCTGAACCGGTATACCAGCTCCAACCTGCACGTCCGGTATGGGGAGCGACGCTGTAGACATCAGCACTCATGACATAAGGCTCAGCTTTATAAATCCCGACAGAGTCCGCATTCAGGGTATGATTTATAGGGCTGAGCATTGACCAGAGTTGCCAGGCTCGTCCGGCATTTCCCATTCGGGCAAAGGCCATCACTGCCCAGATGGCGCCATGCGTATACTGCCCTCCGTTTTCCCGCACGCCGGGCAGGTACCCCTGTATGTAGCCCGGATTTAGACCGTGTCCGTCGAAAGGAGGCGTTAACAGTTTGATCAGCCCTCCTTCGTTATCCACAAGGTGCTTATCCAGCGCCTGCATGGCCTTTGCGCACCGTCCCGGGCTCGCGGCGCCGGACAATACAGACCAGCTCTGCGCAATCGCATCAATCCGGCAGTCCTGTGAGGTTTTCGATCCCAGGGGAGTACCATCGTCAAAATACCCGCGCCGGTACCATTCCCCATCCCAGGCGTGGGCTTCGAGATTACTTTGCAGGCGCAGAGCCTGTGAACGGCACATCGCGGCGACGCTTTCATCCAGCCTGCGCTCCGCCAGCGCTGCAAACCGCTGCAAAATGTCGTACAGGAAGAAGCCCAGCCAGACGCTTTCACCTTTGCCTTCGATACCCACCCGGTTCATCCCGTCATTCCAGTCACCAGCCCCCATCAGCGGCAGGCCATGCTCCCCGAAGCGAAGTCCATAGTGAATAGCTTTGACGCAGTGTAACCAGAGTGTCTCTTCGGTGCCGCTGATGACCGGCGTGTCATAGACAGACTCTTCACCAGGCTGAAGCGAGCGTCCCTCCAGATAAGGAATGCGTATTTCCAGTGCATCCATATCCCCCGTCGTTTCAACATAGTGGCAAACAGCAAGCGGCAGCCAAAGGTAGTCATCGGAACAGCGGGTACGCACACCGTTGCCGTGTGGCGGGTGCCACCAGTGCTGCACATCCCCCTCGATAAACTGCCGTGATGCACAGAGTATTATCTGTTCACGCATCCGGTCCGGAGCAGCGTGGCTCAGAGCCAGCGTATCCTGCAGCTGATCGCGAAAACCAAATGCACCGCCAGACTGATAGTAGCCACTCCGGGCCATAAGACGGCAGGCGACCGTCTGATACAACAGCCAGCCATTAACCAGTAAATTTACGGACGTGTCTGGGGTGTTAACTACGATTTTATCGAGAACATTGTGCCAGTGATTATGAATCCGGTTCAGCTCCTGGCGGACCGTATCCTCGTTCATGTAGCGGGCCAGCGTCTCCTGAGCACAAACATCATTCTCCTCTGCGCCGAGGATAAAAATAAACGTCCTCTGGTCCCCGTCAATTAATGTAACCGCCGATTGCACCGCTCCGCAGGGATCCAGACCGGCCCCCGTCTTACCAGAAAGCTTTTGCAGTTTCATGGCCGAAGGGGCGTGAAGGGAACCATTACGGCCAATAAACTCCCGGCGATCCCCTGTCAGAGAACAGTCATTACCGCTGACGGCAAAAAATGCAGTTCGGCCGCCACCATTATCACCATAAAAGTTATTCGCAAGCACCCCGCAGCCACCGGGCGTTCTGGCCACATGTGTCACAATGTGAGGGGCTGAGCGCGTTCGTGTTTCTCCGAGCGTCCACTCTACATAGCCTGTGACGGAAAGTTGACGTGTCCGTCCCGAAGAGTTGCTGAGCGTCAGGAGCACCAGTTTAACCGGATCTTCTTCAGCAACCAGGACCGTCAACTCGCTGTCTATACCACTCTCACGATGGGCAAAAACGCTGTAGCCAAAACCATGGCGGGTCAGGTAATCACCGTGTCCGCGAACAGGTAAAGCCGTCGGCGACCAGCACTCCCCGCTCTCTTCATCGCGCAGGTAAAATGCCTCGCCGCTGCGATCGCTCACCGGATCGTTTTCCCACGGCGTCAACCGGTATTCATGGGCATTCTCATACCAGGTATAGGCCTGCCCTGCCTCTGAGATCACACAGCCAAAACGAGAATTTGCCAGTATGTTCGACCAGGGAGCCGGTGTAAGCGCATTTTCCCGAAGGACGATCTGATACTCCCGCCCATCCTGAGAAAATCCACCGTACCCATTGAAATGGCATAACTGACTGGTATCAGGGCTCCAGTCCGTATGTTGATTACGCTCGCGCACAGCACGCGGAATGAATGCCCTTGCCGGCGATTTCAGGGTATGAATACGCTGGTTAAGCTGCTCATTAATACCCCCTGCGCGGTCATCAAGATAAAGACAGGCCACGCTCATCAAAAGCAACTTATCCTCAGCGGAGAGATGCTCACCGTTCCGGACAAAAAGCCCGCCCTTTTTATCCAGCAGACTGGCTTCAGACCCGGCATAAATTAACTCCATAATCTGATTTTGTAATCCCTGCTGGTAGCCGCCGGGGCTGTTATTCAGGATAACCAAATCAACATCCAGCCCTTTCTGTCTCCAGTAACGGTGTGCCTGAATCAGTGTGGTCACTGAGGTGATACTTTCCTCGCTGGTTATACTCAGCAGCACTATCGGCAGATCCCCTGAAATTGCCCAGCCCCACAGTCCGGACTGGCCACGCCGGTTGCGGCCGATCGCCTGGCCTTCGGCACGCAGCTCCTGGACAGGGTAAAGCACAGCGCTGGCGAGACTATTGAATAACGTGGCATCATCTTCACTGGCGTTCATCTGGCGCAATACCACCAGACTGTGAGACCAGGCCAGTTCAAAGACGCGATCGGCGATAGGGTAATCGCGATATTTCTCCAGCAACGCCAGGCTCTGCTGACGGGTCTCGCTGATGCCATAAATGATATCAATCGTAACCGGCTGCCCCGGCTGCAGAATGATGGCGTTGCGAATTGCCAGTATCGGATCCAGCACCGAGCCCGACGTGTTGCCTAGCATCCCTCCCGTCTCTATTGCCTGTGCATTCGCAGGGTTTCTGCCACGTCCAATAAACCTTGCCCTGTCCGTTTCAAACGACACGTTATGTCGGTTATCGCCGTGCACCACCATCATGTGAAACAGGCAAGAGCCCGGTTCATCCGGTGAGCGCGGGCGCCGGTGGCAAAGAATAGCGTCACGCTCAGGAGCCAGCTCAGTCTGAATAAACAAATTGCTGAATGCCGGGTGTGCCAGATCGCTGGCATCAGGTGCCAGTACAACTTCAGCATAGGTTGTCAGCTCCAGAAAGCGAGGCTTACGACCACGATGAATCAGTGTGAGCCGTCGCAATTCAACATCATCCTCCGGAGAGATCACCACCTGAGTTTTGACGCTGAGTCCCCCTAAGCTGCGTCTGAATTCTGCCCCCGCATCGGTGAACAACACTTCCTCGTCTTGTCCGCTGGTGTAGCCTGTTGGTTGCCAGGTATTGCTCCACACATCTCCCGTCTGGGTATCGCGGATATAGCAGAATGCTCCCCAGTTATCACGGGTGGTATCACTGCGCCAGCGCGTTAGTGCAATATCATTCCAGCGACTGTAACCACCGCCGCCCGCGGTCAACATCAGATGATAATGGCCGTTGGACAGGAGTTGAATATCCGGGGCGGGGGTATCCACGCTATAGAAAATACGGGGCTCATAGCGAACGGGTTTGACCATGCCCTCATGAGATTCAAAATGACGGCGCGGACTGTACAGATCGACCGCATCCGGCACGCGCTCCTGTAACAGCAGACTCGCTGACCGGAATACCGTGCTGGACATAAAGCGTTCAGTCATGGGGGCGTCAAGCAGCACATGAGCCAGCGCCTGAAATGCCATACCCTGGTGATGCGCCATCCAGGACTGTACCACCGCATAGAGCTGACCGGTTGCAAGACGTGAGGGTGTATAGTCCAGCGCTTCATAAAAACCGTATTCTCCGCATGCACCATTTTTTTGCAGCCTGAACAGGTTCTCACAGGCTCTCTGTGGGAAAACCATCAGCGCCAGCAGCGTGGCGTAAGGAGCAACAACCATGTCATCGGCAAGTCCCCTGCGCAGACCGAGCCCCGGTACGCCAAATGCCTGATACTGATAATTATGCTGAACATCAAAAGCATGAAAGCCAGACTCAGAAACACCCCATGGTACCCCGCGTTCTTTCCCCCAGTGAATCTGGCGCATAACCGCCGACTGACTCATTTCATCGAGCAGGCTGCCGGGGCTGGAGGGCATCACCAGATTCGGCATCAGGTATTCAAACATGGACCCGCTCCATGACATCAGGGCAGTTTCATTATCAATCGTGGTAAACAATCGACCCAGCGCGTACCAGCTTTTAAGAGGCAGCTGATTAGTCGCAATGGCAAGAAAACTGGTCAGGCGGATTTCAGACGGCAGGAGATCGTAGTGGCTCTTGTCAGGCATATTGGTGTCACAGTTATAACCGACGCTGAGCAGACTGGTTGCTTCACTGTACAGAAAGGCGAAATCCATCCGGGCATGCTCATCCAGCCGCTGTTCCAGCTCGGTGATAATATTAAGTCGCATTCGGGCCTGCTCCGCCACTGACGCCGGAGGCGTTCCTGTACCGGTTAATGTCGGACGGGCAAGCTCGCTCAGCGTTGGCAGCGTCTGTTCATTCCAGGATGCAGGCAACCAGCCAAGCAACAGAGACCACTCATGGCAAAGCTGAACCAGTTGATGCTCCAGATGTCCAGCCCAGCGCATCTGAAGAGGAGATCCCTGATGACATGCGCTGGTCAGATGGTTGCACTGGGTGCGCATGCTTTTCAGTTCGCTGAAAAGCGCCTGCGGAGAGAGCGACACCGCGTTCAGGCAATGCTTGCGCAGCAGTCTCAGACTGTCAGGTGGGTTCTTACCCCACTGTTTTTCCAGAATATCCAGCGTATCGTTCAGTCCTGCCAGTATCTGTTGGTTGCTTAAAACAGGCTGATGACGCATGGCGGACAGGCCTGCACGCAGGGTCAATAAATGCCCGGCCATATTGCCGCTGTCGACGCTGGAGATATAGCGTGGACTTAGGGGGACCAGCGTACGGGTGTCATACCAGTTGTAGAGATGGCCCCGGTAGTGCTCCATTTGATCCATCGTGTCGAGCGTGAGCGACACGCGCCGGAGCACCTCTCCGCCAGGCAGGTAGCCAAAGTCCCATGCCGTCAGGTTAGCCATAAGTGAAAGACCAATATTGGTAGGAGAAGTTCGGTGTGCCACCGTCGGCTGTGGTATTTCCTGATAATTATCAGGCGGAAGCCAGTTCTCTTTTGCTGTGGCAAATGTTTCAAAAAAAGCCCAGATTTCACGGCTTGTCTGGCGTAACAGCTGTTTTTGTTCCTGATTAGGCGAAAAAACCTTACGCACGGGCTGGCGACTCAGCCAGCTCATCAGCAGCGGTGCCACACTCCATACCAAACCGATCGGTAACGCAATCCCCAGCAGCTGTGGGGCAAATTGTCCGGTCAGTATTGTCAGCGCCACGCCACCGGCAACGTTCAGCCACATCGCCTGATAAAAATGTGCAACAGTGGGTCTGGCCTGACTGCTGTCCTGGCTGTGGCTGACCCACTGGCTGAGGTGACGCCTGCTTATCCCCAGTCGCCATAGCGTCACGGCGATCGCTTTCAGCGAATATCCGGCTTCGTGCGGCAGTATCGCAAAATTAAGGCTGATACCTGACAGACGCTTTAGCGCGCCCGCCCCCACCAGTAACAGATGCGGCTTCACGCGGCGACGCAGAGGTTTATGCAGAAGGTCGTGGCTAATGCAGAGGATGGCTGGCAACAGCCATATCAGCAACAGTATGCCCAGCCAGTAAACCGGATTGGGTACCCAAAGCAGAGCGAAGAACAGCAATATCAGTAAGGAGGGGGCGACCAGACTGCGACGTAGATTATCGAGTAATTTCCAGTAAGAAAGCGCGGTCAGCGGATTCCTGACCCGGGTACCATCGGCTTTTCTGACGCGTGGTTTTAGCCAGTTAAGCAGTTGCCAGTCACCCCGGATCCAGCGTGAACGTCGTGCAACATCCGACAGATAATTATTAGGGTACTGTTCGTACAGTAACACTTCGCTCAGCAGACCCGAACGTGCATAGCATCCTTCAAGCAGATCGTGGCTGAGTACCAGATTTTCCGGGCAGGTATTGGCAGTGGCCTGCATAAAAATGTCAACATCGTAAATCCCTTTGCCCACAAACGATCCTTCCCCAAAGAGATCCTGATAGATATCCGAAGACATCATAGAATAGGGGTTATTACCCGGTATGCTGCTGCGCAGGGCGGCGTAACGCCCCTGACCGTTACGTGGTATCTCCTCCGCAAGACCGGGTTGTAAAATACCAAATCCTTTGACCACCCTCTGGCGTACCGGATCATACTCTGGCGTATTCAACGGATGGGCCATCGCCGCGACCAGTTTGTGAGCCGTATCGCGCGGCAACACCGTATCACTGTCCAGGGTAATGACGTATTTAATGTGATCCGGTAAAAGGTGGGCCGGCATGTCTGCAACGCTGACGAATTGGGTTCCCGGATGGCGCAACCAGCTGTTCAGCAACGCCAGTTTTCCCCGCTTGCGTTCGTAGCCCATCCACACTCCTTCCGAGGGGTTCCATTCAGGCTGACGATGTAACAGATAAAAACGTGGTCGGCCGGAGGGGTAGCGCCGATTCAGCGCCTGCGTATCAGCGATAGCCTGTCTGAGCAGCGCGTGACTTTCCGGCGAGGGTTCATTTTCAGAATCTGCAAAATCAGTGAGCAGCGCGAACCTGAGATTTTCGTTTTCATTCCCCAACCAGCAAACTTCAAGGCTGGTGAGGAGCTGGCTGAAACTTTCGTGGCTGGTCAACATGCAGGGAATGACTAACATAGTGGCACTGTCAGCGGGAATACCGGCTGAAAAATCCATCCCCGGCAAGGGGCGAGGAACGCGAAAACGGGTGGTTGCGTCACTGAGTAAATCACTCATTAACTGAGTTAAAGCGATAACCAGAGGTAATATCACCGCGATTAACAACCAACCTGCGCCCTGCATGGCAGTTTCGTGCAATATTGCCGCGGTCGCTGCGGTTGTCAACAACGCCAGGCTGCCAAGCCATGACAGCAGGGTTATTCTGTTGAAACTGTGCCGCAAGCGTATGAGTCTTGAGGTGTCTGCCAGAAGATGTATATCCAGTGCCTGTCGACCTTCGCCGGCGAGATAATAACCAATATGATGTTCCGGTGTATTGGGGGCTTTTTCCTCTGAAAGCGCCAGCACCCTGTCAGCAACCTCAGGCTCGCTGAGCCCACTGTCTCTGGCCAGGACCTCAACTACGTGCCGGTAATGATCCCGTGTATTGAAGTGCATCCGGGGATAGATACCGGCAGGATCATTTCTTAATGCCTGTTCGACGACGCTTATCGTTTCGGCGAAATCAGCCCAGTCCGTTTCACCCAGTAATCGCAGACCTGCGATGCTGTTACTGACAGACAGCTGGCTGGCGGCAAGCTGTTGATTGAAGTTATTTATGAGAATGTCAGTGGTGACTCCCTGTTCCCGAAGGCACTGATCAACCCAGGTAAGAGGTAACGACAGCGCGTTGCCGTGCCCCTGCAGACGCCGCACCAGTTCTGCGACAAACGCGCTGGATAACGGAGGACGGGAGCGCGCCAAATCGGCAACCACCATAATTAAATCACCAGGCGCACTCTCTGCACATTCGAAAATCCTGGTTATCCACGTATCTGCCAGGTTTCTGTCCTGTTGCGCTTTTATCACTTCCATACTGATACGACGAAGATTTTCAATCAGCGCCAGGCGCAGCATTCCCGGTAATGCCCAGATTTCACCTAGTGTCAGCGGCGTCACCTGTTGATAGGCAGCGAGATAGCTGGTCAGACTGGTGGCATCCCAGCGGCCATCACCGTGAGCAATGGCCTCTGATGCGATATGATAAATTCTTGGGCAATTCAGCGGCGACGTCAGCGACGGGAGACCTTTACCAAAACTTTTCGGCAAGTGCTGGCGGACGGTACGGATTTGTTCCTCAATCAGATAATAATTGTCCAGCAACCACTCCCCGGCGGGCATGATACTGGTCTTTTTACCTGCATTAAGCTCATAGCAGTTTTGGGTGATAACGGCCTCATTGTCGCCAAGCCGTTTCAGAAGATAATAGGGATGTTTATCCGGTGATACTTTATGGGTCCGCGCCAGCTTCTGACCATAGCGTTCCATCTGGGCAGTCGAAAAGAGTTCTGACCGCGGAGTGCTTTCGCTTGCAGGATCGTTCGCCGAAAACGTTACGTTTTCGGCAGCATTCATCGGAATACGGGAGCGGTTAAACCACGCTCTGGGGTTCATTTTCATAGCATTGCTCTGATGCGACATTAGCGCGCAGGAGCAGTTGCGAAATCAGTTCAGAAACGTTCTCTCAGGATGTGCGTCAGGCATCAGGGATTTAACAGCTGCCGGAATCTAACATAAGTATAGGACATGAGCTCTGTTCTGCGGTTTTGGTCGAGCTAGCGTCGGGAGATAAACAGAGCCTTACATCCGGGGCAAAGCATGGTCTGGTTGAGCCGGATTTTTGACAACGGTTGTGCTGATTTTAAGCCACAATCAGGACAGGCAGCAGTGGCAGTAGACGCACCGCTGAAGAGTTTCATTGCGTAATTGATAACAGACATAACCATTAACCTTTCAATGAATGAGATTCACTGTACCACGTGTGGTTAAGTTTTGACCTGTTAAATTGCACAGGGAAGCCTGCCTCCGGTCAAAAAACGAGACGCTGGAACGGGTGTAGGGATCGGTACTGTTACTGATGTTTTGCTGGAGCCTTTCTGCCGCCTGCTCTCTTTGCTTGACGAGCCTCAAGCCATTCCTGTTCTCGAGCCGCTGATTCAAAGAGAGATACATTACAGGCTTTTGATGAGCGATCGGTCCGATCATATCATGCAGATTGCCGCAGTAGACGGCCATGGCTACCGTATCGGTAAAGCTATTGACTGGTTAAAGACCCATATCGCGTCACCTTTACGTGTCGAGGAGTTGGCAAGCCGCGTGCAAATGAGCACGCCCTCTTTCCACCAACATTTCAGACAGCTTGCGGGAATGAGTCCGCTACGGTATCAGAAATGGCTGCGCCTCAATGAAGCCAGACGACTGATGCTGAAAGAGCATTGCGATGTCACCAAGGCGGCCTATGCCGTCGGTTACGAAAGCCTGTCCCATTTCAGCCGGGAATAACACGTATTCGTCTGGGTTGTCCTGATCGCCCTTCTGTTCGCTGGCCTTAACGGCGTGACGATGTTTATGATTGGCAAAGGCAGCATGCGCGCCGTGAGGTTACACCTTACGCTGGCGGTGATAAGCCTGGTATTAACGGCAGCCTATCTGCTGGTCGCGCTGAGCGGTAGCGCAGCTCCGGGCGTCAGTCTGACCGCGGCGCTAGTGAGTATCGGCATGCTACTGCTTAGCGGCAGCTGTATCCTTTCAACCGCCTTCTATAAGATGCTGCTGTTTACTCTGCATAATCGTGCCTGGCGCAAGCTTCCCAGCCAGACGCGGGCTAAAACAGCGCGCTAAGCGTTCATGCCGTAAAAAACCCGCCATCTCTGGCGGGTTTTTTTATGGTTTTTTATGCCTGCGCAACCAAATTAACTTGTACGCCGCCGGAATAATAAACAGCGATAGCAGTGGCGCCGTGATCATCCCGCCAATCATCGGCGCCGCTATCCGGCTCATGACCTCTGACCCTGCGCCCGTCCCCCAAAGAATGGGCAGCAGACCGGCAATGATCACCGCGACGGTCATCGCCTTTGGCCGCACGCGAAGCACGGCGCCATGGTAAAGGGCGTCATCCAGCCCCTGTTCGGTGAACGTGTCCCGATGGGACAACGCCGGCTGAGCCTCAACGGCATGACGCAAATACATCAGCATGACCACCCCAAATTCTGCCGCCACCCCGGCCAGGGCGATAAAGCCGGTGCCGGTTGCCACAGACATATGGAAGCCCTGCCAGTAAAGGAACCAAATTCCCCCGACCAGGGCGAACGGCAAACTCATCAGGATCAGCAGCGCTTCATCCACGCGGCGGAACGCCAGATACAGCAGAATGAAGATGATCATCACCGTCATCGGTACCATCAGCTTCAGTTTCTTGTTGGCGTGTTCGAGCAACTCAAACTGCCCGGAGAATGAGACGCTGGTGCCCGGCCTCAGCTTTATGTTCTGACTAATGGCCGTCTTAATGTCGTTCACCACCGACACCATATCCCTGCCGCGGGCATCGATATAAATCCAGCTCGCAGGCCGGGCATTCTCCGTTTTCAGCATCGTGGGGCCGGAAACCACGTTGATATCCGCCACATCGCCCAGCGTGATCTGCTGTTTCATCGGCGTCAGGATCGGCATCTGCTTCAACGCGTTCGGGCTGTTCCGGTAGTCCTGAGGATAGCGGATATTAATCGGGTACCGGGCGACGCCTTCCACCGTTTCCCCTACCGTCGCGCCGCCGATGGCCGAGGAGACAAAGAGCTGTACATCGCCCACCGTCATCCCGTAGCGCGAGGCTTTTTCCCGGTTGATATCGACGTCAATGTAGCGCCCGCCCTCCAGACGTTCAGCCAGGGCAGAAACCACGCCCGGCACCGTTTTGGCTACCGTCTCGATGCTCTGCGCCGTGGCGTCGATATCCGACAGAACGGTACCCGACACCTTGATACCAATCGGGCTTTTGATCCCGGTCGAAAGCATATCGATGCGGTTACGAATGGGCGGAACCCAGAGGTTCGCCAGGCCGGGCAATCGAACGGTCTTGTCGAGCTCGTCAACGATCTTGTCAATCGTCATGCCGGGCCGCCACTCATTCTCAGGCTTGAGCTGAATCGTGGTTTCCACCATTTCGAGCGGCGCGGAGTCCGTTGCGGTCTCTGCTTTACCCGTTTTACCAAAAACAGAGGCCACTTCCGGGACGGTTTTGATGAGCTTGTCCGTTGTCTGTAACAGCGAGGTTGCTTCTGCCGGAGAGACGCCCGGCAACGTCGACGGCATATACAGCAGATCGCCCTCATTAATCTTCGGCAGGAACTCACCGCCCACCTGGCTCAGCGGCCAGATAACCGTGAAGATGGACAAGGCCGCGACCAGCAGGGTTGTTTTTGGCCAGTGGAGCACCCTAATCAGGAGCGGATGATAGGCTTTAATCAGCAGCCTGTTCAATGGGTTACTGGTCTCTGCGGGGATTTTACCCCGGATCCAGAATCCCATCAGGATAGGGATAACGATGATGGCCAACGCGGCCGCGCCCGCCATGGCGTACGTTTTGGTGAAGGCCAGCGGGCCAAACAGTCGCCCTTCCTGACCCTCAAGGGTAAAGATTGGAATGAACGATAAGGTAATAATCAACAGGCTGATAAACAGCGCTGGCCCCACCTCCACGGAGGCATTGGTGATGACGTTCCAGCGCGTGGCGTTGTCAATGTCTTCCCCGGGATGCTGACGATCCCACTCTTCCAGCCGTTTGTGCGCGTTTTCAATCATGACGATGGCGGCATCCACCATCGCGCCGACCGCAATGGCAATGCCTCCCAGCGACATGATATTGGCGTTCAGGCCCTGAAAGTGCATGATAATAAAGGCGATACACAGGCCAAGCGGCAGAGAGATAATCGCCACCAGCGCGGAACGGACGTGCCAGAGGAACAGGGCGCAGACGATGGCCACCACGATAAACTCTTCGAGCAGCTTGCCGCTCAGGTTATCAATGGCCCGGTCGATGAGCTGGCTGCGATCGTAGGTCGTTACAATCTCAACGCCTTCCGGCAGGCTGGCCTTCAGCGTCTCCAGCTTGTCTTTTACCGCTGTAATGACCTCGCGCGCGTTTTTGCCCGAACGCAGGATCACCACGCCACCCGCAACCTCCCCCTGCCCGTTTAATTCGGCAATACCGCGCCGCATTTCCGGCCCCGTTTGTACGCGAGCCACATCACGAAGGTAAATAGGTACCCCGTTATCTGCGGTTTTCAGAACGATGTTACTGAAATCGTCCATCGTCTGCAGATAGCCGCTGGCGCGGACCATATACTCCGCTTCCGCCATTTCAACTGACGATCCCCCCGCCTCCTGGTTAGACGACTCAAGGGCCTGCTTAACCTCCGGCAGGCTGATGCCGTACTGAGCCAGTTTTAACGGATTGACCTGAATCTGATACTGCTTTACCACGCCGCCGACAGAGGCCACTTCAGCAACGTTCGGGATAGTTTTCAGCTCAAATTTCAGGAACCAGTCCTGCAGCGAGCGCAACTCTGCGAGATCGTGTTTTCCGCTGCGATCCACCAGCGCATACTCAAATATCCAGCCCACGCCCGTGGCGTCAGGACCGATTTCAGAGCTCACGCCGGCAGGCAGCTTGCCCTGAACCTGGTTCAGATACTCCAGCACGCGCGAACGGGCCCAGTACAAATCGGTGCCGTCTTCAAAAATGACGTACACGTACGAATCACCAAACTGCGAAAAACCGCGCACGGTCTTTGCGCCGGGAACCGATAGCATGGTGGTCGTGAGTGGATAGGTGACCTGGTTTTCAACAATCTGCGGAGCCTGGCCGGGATAGCTGGTTTTGATAATCACCTGAACGTCAGAGAGATCGGGCAAGGCATCGACCGGGGTGTTGATGATGGTCCATGTCCCCCAGACGCTGAGGAATAGCGCTCCCATCATGACCAGGAAACGGTTAGCGACCGACCGCCGGATAATCCATTCAATCATCATCGTCTCCTTAATGGCCTGAATGCGCGTCGTCAGCTGCTTCAGCGTGGCGCATGCGCTCCAGCGCGCCGGTAATATTGGCCTCCGAGTCAATCAGGAACAGACCGCTGACCACCACCGACTCCCCCTCTTCCAGTCCGCTACCAATACCGGACTGCTGCTGAGATTCATGCAGAACGTGGATCCTTTTCGGTACAAAATTCCCGTCCGCATCAACCGTAATCACGCGCTGTTCTTTTCCCGTATCGATAACGGCCTGGGAGGGGATCAGCAGCATTTCCTGACTTTGGGTATTCAGCTTCAGGTAGGCGTTCATGCCCGGTTTAAGCAGTTCATCCCTGTTAGAGACCTGCAGGCGCACCTGCAGCGTACGGGTGTTCTGATCCACGCTCGGCAGGATGTTCCATTTTTCAACCGGGAAGGTTTTGTCCGGATAAGCCGGTATCGAAACAGCAAACTGCGAGGTCTCTTTCAGCAGATAAGCAATGGATTCAGGCACTGCCGCGCCGATCCAGACCGGATCCATCCCCTGAATTTGCGCTACCACCTTATCTTTCGAAATATTCATGCCGGTACGCAGGTCAAAGGCGGTGATCGCTCCGTCGATCGGCGCCCTGATGGTAAAGCGGGTCTGGATAGTGCGGGTCGCACGCAGCCTCTGAATATCCTCATCCGGCATACCCGCCAGGCGAAGCCGTTCCAGAACCCCTTTTATTTGCGTTGGCGTTCCTCCGGTGCCGGATAACAGCAGAAACTCGCTCTGCGCCTCTACCCAGTCAGGAATGGTAATATCAATAAGCGGCGTGCCTTTCTTTACCTTATCGCCCGTCGTCAGCGGGTACACTTTCTCCACGAAGCCTTCCGCGCGCGCCTGCACAATGACAAACTGATAGTCGTTATAGCTAACGTTCGCCGGGATAGTCTGGGAATAATTCAGCGTTCCGCGCGTCACTTTTTGCGTTTTTAATCCCAGATTCTGAACCTGCGTCGGATCGATACGGATACCGGCACTGCTTTTATTTTCGTTTTCATCCGCATATTTCGGTACCAGATCCATATCCATAAACGGCGATTTACCGGGCTTATCGAATTTAACGTCGGGTTTCATCGGGTCATACCAGAAAAGCACCTTTCTTTCAGAGACGCTATTTTCTGTTTTTTCAGATGAATAAAGTTTCTGCCATGCCGTCACCGATAGCAGCCCTCCCGCAATAAGGCTGCTGACTATCATGGCAGCATATTTTATTTTGAATGAGGCCATGCCGTTTCTCGCTATTTAATGCTCTTGAGTAAAGAGATATTGCCCTGCTGAACAAACGAAAAATTCACGTGACTGCCGACTTTTAAGGCATTGATACTCTCGTCAGCCTGAATGAACGTGAAACGCATGGTCATCGCGGGCCAGCCAATTTCCGGGATGGCTTCATGGGAAATCGTGACTTTTTTATTCTTGAGATCAATGTCCTTCACGATGCCGGTTCCCGTGATGACCTGCTCTGAGGTCCCTTCGCTGGCAGCACTCATCATCTCGTGCTGATGAACCTCAGCCTGGAGGCCGGTAGAAAACACAATGGAGATCGCACCAAATACAACGGCCTTAAGTGAATTGCGCATGTTTATTTTCCTGTTTAATTAAATAACGTTATTCGACCCATCCGCCGCCGAGCGCGGTGAAAAGATTAATCTCATTAACCTGCCGGGCATAAATAAGGTCGAGAATATTTTGTTGGGTGGAGAAAAGAGAACGTTGCGCGTCAAGCACGTCGATATAGCTGACCGCGCCGCTGGAATATAGCCCTCTGGCACGTTGAAGCGTGATACGGAGTGAATCCAGATACCGCTGTTGTGCAGCAAGCTGCTGGTTAATGCTGTCCCGCAGCGCGAGCGCGTCGGCAACCTGTTTAAAGGCGGACTGAATTTTTTGTTCGTAATTAACCACCGACTGCTGCTGGCGAATTTCGGCCAGCTTCAGGTTGGCCTTATTCCTGCCTGCATTAAAAATGGGAAGTTCAATTTTAGGAATGAAATTCCACATCCCGCTTCCTGACGTGAAGAGGCTGGACAACTCCGTGCTGCCTGTTGAAAGCCCGCTGGTCAGCGATATGGACGGGAAAAAGGCGGCGCGCGCAGCGCCGATATTCGCATCGGCCGCTTTAAGCTGATACTCCGCTTCCATAATATCCGGGCGCTGCAGCAGTATCGCGGAGGAAAGATGGGGAGGCAGTTTTACCGGCGCAACGTCGCTGGCGTTCATGCCGCCGTCGCCCGGCAGCGCGCGATACGTGCCGAGGACCAGCTGCAGGGCATTATTGGCCTGCGCCAGCTCCCCCTCTCTTTTGGCTATATCTGCCCGCGTGCTTTCGATCTGTCCCCTGGCCTGTTCCAGCGCCAGGACGGTCGTACTGCCGGTCACCAGCTGCTGCTCTACGAAAGCGTAAGACTGCCGGTAATTGTTCAGCGTTTCCCGCGCGATACGCAGCTGTTTATACGCCAGCTGCTGGTTGAAATAGCTCTGCGACACGTTAGAGACGAGCAGGATATGCACGGCTCGACGGGCCTCTTCGCTGGCGAAAAAGTTTTGTCGGTCGGCATCGCTCATGCTCCTCAGCTTGCCGAAAAAGTCGAGTTCATAGCTAAGCGCAAGACCGGCGTCGTACTGCTGTGAGGTCGGTTTGTCACTTTTCTGCCCGCCGCTGTACGTGATGCCCGAGGAGGCATTCAGCTGAGGATAGCGATCCGCATCCGTCACGTTGAACTGCGCCCGGGCTTCCTCGACTTTCAGGGCGGCCATTTTCAGATCGCGATTGTTCTTCAGGGCCTCCGTAATCACCCCCGCAACCTGAGGATCGACGAAAAAGTTGCGCCAGCCGGTGTCCTGATACCCAGCCGCCGCGGGTGTCAGGCCGTTACGGGAGAGCGAAAACTGCCGGGGGACAGGTGCTTCCGGCCGCTGGTACTCCGGAGCCATCGAGACGCAGCCTGCCACAATAAATACCGTAGTGATGCTTAGTTGTTTTAACAGGAACATAACGGTTCAAATGAAGTCCAGAGTAATTTTAGGGCTACTCTACGCAACGCATCCTGTTTGACGGGTGACAGGATAATGACAATGTTGTCATTTTTAGCGTAAGTCATTGTTAACGGCGGTACGCTCACTAGAATGTCATCAGCAGCCAGTCAGGGGAGCACGATGAAAATACTGATCGTCGAAGACGAAATTAAAACCGGTGAGTACCTGAGTAAGGGGCTGACTGAAGCGGGGTTTGTTGTGGACCACGCTGATAATGGCCTGAACGGCTACCATCTCGCCATGACCGCTGAATACGATCTGCTGATTCTGGATATCATGCTCCCCGATGTGAACGGCTGGGATATTGTCCGCATGCTCCGCTCGGCCGGCAAAGGGATGCCTATCCTGTTGCTTACGGCTCTTGGCACGATTGAACACCGGGTTAAAGGGCTTGAGCTGGGCGCGGATGATTACCTGATTAAGCCTTTCGCCTTTGCTGAGCTGCTCGCCCGGGTAAGAACGCTGTTGAGACGCGGGAATACGGTGATCGCGGAAAGCCAGCTTCAGGTGGCAGACCTGACGGTTGACCTCGTGTCGAGAAAGGTAAGCCGGGCCGGAAGCCGCATCCTGTTAACCAGCAAAGAGTTCAGCCTGCTGGAGTTTTTTATGCGTCATCAGGGAGAAGTGCTTCCCCGCTCCCTGATTGCCTCCCAGGTATGGGACATGAATTTTGACAGCGACACAAACGCGATTGACGTGGCGGTAAAGCGGCTTCGTGCGAAAATCGATAACGATTATGAACCGAAGCTGATCCAGACGGTGCGCGGCGTGGGCTATATGCTGGAGGTGCCGGATGCACGTTAAGCTTCCCAGGCGCCCTTTTTCGCTTGCCCTGCGACAGACCTTTTTTATTAGTCTCTCCACGATACTGGCCTTTTTCGCCTTTACCTGGTTTATGCTCCATTCCGTTGAACAGCATTTTGCCGAGCAGGATATCAACGATCTGCAGCAAATCAGCATTAAGGTGCGCCACATACTGCAATCACCGGTCGATTCCGATCAAAATAAAATCAGCAAGATCAAAGAGTCGATCGCCGGCTACCGCAGCGTAGCCGTCCTGCTCCTGGATCGACAGGGAAATACGCTGTTCAGCTCGTCGCAAGGGGCGGCACTGCGCCCTGCGATGAACACGGCGGATTTTAGCGAACACTGTCGCATGCAGGATGTGTTTCACTGGACGGTTGAAGATTCTGCCACGCCTGTGCACGCCGGGTCCGACATGAACAGGGAAACGTACCGGATTATCGCCTCGTCAGGAACGGCGACGCTGGAGGGCAAAACGCAGGACTACGTCATGCTGATCGGGCTCTCCATTAATTTTCATCTGCACTACCTTGAGGCGCTGAAAAAGAATCTCCTGGCGATTGCCGCGGCAATCAGTCTGCTGATTATTCTTGTCATTCGCATCGCGGTTCGTCAGGGGCATTTGCCCCTGCGTAACGTCAGCAACGCCATTAAAAATATCACTTCAGAAAACCTGGACGCACGGCTGGAGCCGTCCCGCGTGCCCGTTGAGCTGGAACAGCTGGTCATCTCCTTCAACCATATGATCGAAAAGATTGAGGATGTCTTTACCCGTCAGGCGAATTTTTCCGCCGATATCGCGCATGAAATCAGAACCCCCATCACCAACCTGGTGACGCAAACGGAAATCGCGCTGAGCCAGAACCGCTCACAGAAAGAGCTGGAAGATGTTCTTTACTCCAGTCTGGAAGAGTACAACCGGATGACCCGGATGGTCAGCGACATGCTTTTCCTGGCGCAGGCGGATAATAACCAGCTCGTCCCTGACCGGGTGATGTTTGATTTAAGTGCGGAGGTCATGAAAGTCTTTGATTTCTTCGAAGCCTGGGCGGAAGAACGCAACGTTACGCTGAAATTTAGCGGGATGCCCTGCCTGATAGAAGGCGATCCGCAGATGTTCAGAAGAGCAGTAAATAATCTGCTCTCCAATGCCCTGCGCTATACGCCAGCGGGAAAAGCGGTGACGGTCTCTATCAAAACTCAGGGTAACGACGTTGAACTGATGATTGAAAATCCCGGTACGCCGATCCCTCAGGAACATCTGGCAAAGCTGTTTGACCGCTTCTATCGCGTCGATCCATCGAGGCAGCGCAAAGGCGAAGGCAGCGGGATCGGGCTTGCCATCGTGAAGTCCATCGTCTCCGCGCACCACGGAAAAGTCCGCGTGGAATCGGATGCGGTATCGACGCGCTTCATCCTCTCCGTGCCGGGAAAAGTGGCCTGAGGCGTCAGCGCACGGTCCGACACACTTCCAGCACCTTTTCCCTGAGCCAGCGATGCCCCGGGTCCCTTTCCATGCGCGGATGCCACATCTGTGACACCGTAATGGTCCGGGTTTTAAACGGCAGTTCAAAGACGTTTACGCGCTCGTTCATCGGCTGATTGAGCAGGTACAGCGCCGGCACCATGGCAATCAGATCGGACGCCAGCGCCACGGATAACGCCGTTGGAAATCCGGGCACCACGCTGGCGACCTTGCGCTTTATCCCCCTTTCCGCCAGCGCGTCATCGACAAACCCGTGTAGCGATCCGTCCGGTGAGGCCACCACGTGGCCCCACGCGACATAATCATCAAGGCTGACGTCGGGCCGTAGTGACAGCGGATGTCCCTTGCGCACCGCGCCAACAAACCGATCCTGAAAGAGCCGTTGCAGCCGTATTTCAGGCCCCATATTGCTCTGCACGCCGATCTCCAGGTCGACAAGCCCCTCACGCAAATAGCGCGATGTTTTTTCAGGTTTCGGCGAGAAGCGGATGCATACCCCGGGCGCAACGCTCGCCACCGCCGCAATCAGCAGTGGCCCAAACGCCACCACAAAACCGTCGTTGGCTCTTATGGTGAACAGCCGCTCGAGACTTTCCACCTTCAGCGCGTCGGTGGAGGGCTGCAGCACCGCCCTCGCCTCATGCACGGCAGTTCTGGCGCGGTCCCGCGTGGCTTCGGCCCAGGGCGTCAGCACCATATGACGACCGGCCCGCACCAGAATAGGATCGCCGGTCACCTCCCGCAGCCTGCTCAGGGTGCGGCTCATGGCAGAGGTGCTGAGGTTCAAACGTCGCGACGCGCCCGCCACGCTGGCTTCGGCCAGCAGAACGTCGAGCGCAACCAGAAGGTTAAAGTCAGGATCGGCCACGGTGACTCCTAAGATAAGGCGTTATATGCAACGATTAAGTGCAGCTGATGCGTCTTCCGCCCTGTATACCGCATGCTTATAGTTTCGTCATCACTATTCTTATGCGGAGTAACGACGATGACGCTATTTTCAAACCTGCCCGGTGATGAAGGCTTACCCGGTCATGAACGCGCCCGGGTCATGGCCGCCGTCATGACCACCACGCTGATGGGCGTCTTTGACGGCACCATGATCAACATCGCGCTGCCCTCCATGGCAAGGGCGATGCAGGTACCCGCAAACGTTGCGGTCTGGTTCGCCAACGGTTACCTGCTGTCAGCGGCAATGACGTTAGCCATCTTCGCGGCGCTGGCGGCGCGCGTAGGCTATCGCCCGGTGTTTCTTGCCGGGCTTGCCACCTTTACGCTCACCTCGCTCGGCTGCGCGCTGGCAGCGACGCCGGAAATGTTAACCGGCATGCGTATTCTGCAGGGCATCGGCGGCGCGGCCACCCTGAGTATCGCCCCGGCGATCCTGCGCTCCGTTTTTCCGGGTCGACTGCTTGGGCGTATTCTGGGGCTGCACGCCCTGCTTATTGCCTCCAGCACGGCGATTGCCCCCGTGCTGGGAGGAACCATACTGGACGCGCTGAGCTGGCAGTGGCTGTTCGCCATTAACATTGTCCCGGGCAGCGTTGCCCTGCTGCTGGCGTGGCGGGCCTTGCCGCGGGAAACGGCCGTTGACCGCTCGCCCTTTGACGCGCCGGGCGCCGTGCTCTCCGCCGCGCTGTTAGTTTCAGCGATCATGCTGGCCGACAGCCTTCAGCACGTGACGCAAAACATCAACCAGGCGGCCACAGGCTGGGGGCTGCTCGTGCTGGTCAGCGCCCTCGCCTTTATGTGGCGGATCCGGCGCGCGCGAAGTCCCATACTGCCGCCCGTCATGTTCAAAAATGGACGCTTTACCCTCGCCGCCCTGACCTCGCTGGCCTCGTTTGTCAGTCAGGGCATCACCTTTGTCGCGCTGCCGTTTCTGTTTCAGAACGTGTATGGCTACAGCCCGGTGGTCTCCGCGCTGCTGTTCACCCCGTGGCCGATTGGCATCGTGCTGATCGCACCGCACGCGGGGCGCTGGGCAGATACGATTTCCGCGCCGCTGATCTCGACAATCGGGCTGATGTTTTTTGTCGGTGGTCTGGTCCTGCTGGCGACGTTGCCGGACAGCCCTTCCGCATGGAATATCTGCCTGCGCAGTCTGGTTTGCGGGATTGGGTTTGGCTGCTTCCAGAGCCCCAATAACCGGGAGATGCTCTCTAACGTGGCGCGGGAATATGCCAGCTATGCCTCCGGCGTGTTGTCTATCGTCAGGACGTTTGGGCAATGTCTCGGCGCCGCCGCGGTGGGCGTGCTGCTTGCGACGGCCGGATCAGACCATGACCGGGCCGTGCATCTGGCGCTATGGATAGCCGTGATAGCCTCGACGGGATCGGTGTTGTTTAGCGTGAGCAGGCTGCGCCCTGTGGTTCGGGCATCAGCCTGATTCGCCCGGCGGCGCTACGCTTGCACGGGCCTACAAGGAAGCTTGGCACAATGTAGGCCGGGTAAGCGCAGCGTCACCCGGCAAAAAGACGACTCGTTCGTTTACTCCAGCGCCAGCAGCGCAAAGCTCGCCAGCCAGTGCCCGCCGCTGTAGTGGCTGCCGACAACATGCTCAACGCTAGCCGTCAGGTGTTTCGCCACCGCCTCGCGCAGCGCCTGCTGCGCCGGATGGTTTGCGGGAAGCGCTTTAGCAATGTGCTTCATGCACCAGGCGCGGCTGAGGTTTAACCCGTCGAGATGGGCAATTTTCGGGTCGGTACGGTCGCTCACTTCCGCCGGGTTCATCAGCGCCGCAACGGAGCCCACCTCCGGGAGAAACGCGTCAAACCAGGCCGGGAAGTCCTCCAACACTTTGCTCAACAGCAGCGCTTCCGTCAGCGCGCCGGAAATATACTCATCACCACCGGGCTCGTAGTGGGCAGGATAGCGCGTGTCGGCGAGATAAAACCGCTCCGCCGCCGTCACAATCGCCTGCTCAAGCGCGCTATCTTCCACGGCGCGGGCGTAATCCAGCGCCAGCGCGAGGGCAAACGCGGTGTTGTAGTGCGTCCCGACGCGGATCGGATAGGTGAGCTTGCTGAGGTAATCCACCAGCCGGTTACGAATATCCAGGGTTAGCGGCTCAAGCGTCCGGTACCAGCCAGCGGCCTGCGGCAGCGACGACTGTTTTAGCTCCCGGGCCAGCGCCAGCAGCCAGCCGTAGCCATACGGGCGCTCAAACGAGGCGCGGAATGGCGCGGTGAAATAGGCCAGCTCCTTCGCCACGTTCTCGTCCGTCAGGTGCTCGTCGACAAGCGCGACGATCGCATCCCGGCTCGGCAGTTCAGGGTAGAGGCGCACGCAGCGCAGCAGCAGCCAGTAGCCGTGCACTGCCGAGTGCCAGTCAAAACAGCCGTAGAAAATCGGGTGCAGTTCGCGAGGCGGCAGCACGTCGCCATCATCATTCAGCAGGTGCATGATGTGGTTCGGGTATTCCTGGCGCAAATAGGTCAAAGGCATGCGGGCAAACGCGTCAGCCTGATGTTGCGTTAATTCCATAACAGCTCCTTAGCGAAACACGAGGAAATACATGAGGAACACGTTCACCACCAGCAGGGTTAACGCGGTCGGGATCTGGATCTTGATCACCTGATATTTGTCTTTCAGCTCCAGCAGCGCGGCGGGAACAATGTTGAAGTTAGCGGCCATCGGCGTCATCAGCGTGCCGCAGTAGCCCGCGTACATGCCAATCGCCAGCAGCGGCGCCGGGTTGCCGTGATGCACGTTGATCAGGAACGGCAAGGCGATCCCCGCGCTCAGCACCGGGAAGGCCGCAAACGCATTCCCCATGATCATGGTAAACAGCGCCATCCCCACGCAGTAAATCACCACCAGCATAAAGCGGTTATCCGGGTTAACGAACAGGCTCACCACCTTCTGCACCGAATCACCAGTATTGGCCGCCACGAACACGCCGCCGAGCATGGCGAGCATCTGCGGCAGGATCACCGCCCAGCCGATGGTATCGACAAGACGACGAGACTGACGAATAGCGTGCAGCGGCGTGCCTTTGGTCAGCCACCATCCGGTGAGGATCGCCGCGACGCAGGCCACGCACAGCGCCGCCAGGGTGAGCTGCTTTTGATCGAGCAGGAACACGCCGCCAACCGAAACTCCTTTCAGGAACAGCGTCCCGATAACCGTCACCACCGGGATCATCAGCGCGGGCAGAAACAGCCAGTTTTTAAGGCGGTTTGACGACGCGAGACGTTCGTCTTCGGTGGACATTTTATAGTGCCCTTTCCCGACAAGACCAAAACCCGCCAGCAGCGCGATAGCGATAACGCCGCCGCCAACGATCCGGTACGCCAGCGATTTCCCCAGCTCCTGCACCATCAGGTCGCCGAACAGGAAGATCCCGCCGAATAAGAACCAGAACAGCGCCGTGGTAAAACGCTTCGGATTGGCGCGATCGCGCAGGGTCATCACAACCAGCAGCATCACGACGAAGCCGATCAGGTAGTACACGCGGTTAATGGTGATAAGCGTCATCATTGCGCGGCCCCCTGCGTGCCCTGCTCCGCGCGCCAGGCCATGACGTCGCGACGGATGCTGGCATCCAGACGCAGCAGGCGCGTCATATGAATAACTAATGCCGCAATGGCGGTTGGGATAGCCCACAGGCCGATGTGCAGCGGTTCGATGCCCGCAATACCGTTCTCTTTCAGGAACGCGTCGATCAGCAGCACCGCGCCAAAGGCAATAAAGATATCTTCCCCAAAGAAGACAGCGATGTTGTCACACGCGGCGGCATGGGCTTTGATTTTGTCGCGGATGTGCTGCGGCAGCTCGCCGTATTCGTTCAGCGCCGCCCCTTCGGCCATCGGCGCCAGCAGCGGGCGCACCGTCTGAGCATGACCGCCCAGCGACATCAGCCCCAGCGCGGCGGTGCCCTCACGGGCGACAAAATAGAGCATCAGAATACGCGCCGAGGTGGCACTGGCGATCTTAGCCACCCAGGCCTGGGCGCGCTCCTTGAGCCCGTAATATTCCAGCAGACCAATCACGGGCAGGATCAGAATGAAGGTCGCCAGCGATCGGCTATTCACGAACTTTTCGCCAAAGGTCTCCAGCAGCATCCCGAAATCCATACCGACCAGCAGACCCGTCGCCAGCCCCGCCACCACGACCACCAGCAGCGGGTTGAAGCGCAGTGCAAAACCAATAACCACGATCGGTATCCCGATCAGCGGCAACAGCGTAGTACCGTCCATAACGTTTACCCTATCCAAAGTGAGCGTTGCGCGCCGACGGCTATTTTTTTAATTTGCGGCGAGCAATGTTGTGTTTTTCGTCAGGTTTAGGAAAACCCGCGCTAAAAAGCTATATCTGAACCTCAAAAACATGTAAACAAATTATCAATAAAATGTTCTTATTTTATCGATGAGTTTACATTTCTGGCTAAGGAACGTTATGACCTCGAAAAAGAGTGCTTCACCCGATCGCGACGATATCAACGACGGCCGGATCGTCTCTTCCCGCCATCTGGTGTCCGAGCGCTGCGCGGAACTGTCAGAGCTGGAGTACGCGCTGATCATGACCAGCAACGCGTTCAATAAATGGATGGTGCGCTGCATGACCGCAGCCGGTGAACCCGATATGGGCGCATTTGACGTCTCGCTGCTGCATCACGTGAACCACCGCGACCGCAAGAAAAAGCTGGCCGATATCTGTTTCGTTCTTAACGTGGAAGATACCCACGTGGTGACCTACGCCCTGAAAAAGCTGGTCAAAGCGGGCTACGTGACGAGCGAGAAAGCGGGCAAAGAGCTCTTTTTCTCGACTACCGAGGAAGGAAAAGCGTTGTGCATGAAATACCGGGACGTGCGGGAGGCGTGTCTGATCGCAATCCACGCGGAGAGCGGTATTGCCGGGAAGTCGATTGGCGAAACCGCGCAGCTGTTACGTACTATCTCCTCTCTGTATGACACCGCCGCCCGCGCGGCGGCATCACTCTAGGGCTAAGGACGTCTAAAGAGGGTAATACTGCGTCCGGCCAGTTCGTACTCTACGGTTTCGGTGAACGCTGTCCCGGTGGCAGCGCCATCTGCCGTAGACAGCTCCAGCACCCATCCCCCTTCGCCAAACTGCGGGATCTGGAACGGCACGGTGCCTTCAAACGGGTTGAACAGCATCAGCACGTCGTGCCAGATGCCGTCCTCCTGCCTGAGATCCGGCCTGCTGATGGAGACGCCGAGCGTTGAGCCTTCGTCCCACTGCTCGGCCTGCTGAGGGCCGCCTCCGGCATTGAACCAGCGGATCTCCAGCCCGTCGCGCCAGCTTTCACGGCGCAATAACGGCTGCGATGCGCGAAGCGTAATGAGCCGTCGGGTAAACTCGCGCAGCGCAGCGTCGTTTTCGGTTATTCCGTTCCAGTCGATCCACGAAATTTCGCTGTCCTGGCAGTAACCGTTGTTGTTGCCCTTCTGCGTGCGGCCAAACTCGTCCCCCGCCAGCAGCATCGGCGTGCCGTGGGAAAACAGCAGCGTGGTCAGGAAATTACGCTTCTGCCGTTCGCGGGTGGCAATAATATCCGGGTTCTCCGTCGGCCCTTCTTCGCCATAGTTGTACGAGCGATTGTCATTATGCCCGTCGTTATTGTCCTCGCCGTTGTCGGCGTTGTGCTTCTCGTTGTACGACACCAGGTCATTCAGCGTAAAGCCGTCGTGAGCGGTGATGAAGTTAACGCTGGCCCACGGACGACGCCCGCGCAGATCGTACAGATCCCCGGAGCCCAGCAGGCGTGCGGCAAAGTCGTTGGAGACGTTATCACCCTTCCAGTACTCGCGTACGGTATCACGGTATTTGTCGTTCCATTCACCCCAGCCCGGCGGGAAACCGCCGACCTGATACCCGCCGGGACCGATGTCCCAGGGTTCACCAATCAGCTTAAGTCTTGATAACACCGGATCCTGAGTCATGGCGTCGAAGAAACCGCCGCGCGGGTCAAACCCTTCCGGCTCGCGGCCCAGTATCGTCCCCAGGTCGAAACGAAAACCGTCAATATGCATCGATTCTGCCCAGTAGCGCAGCGAATCCATCACCATCTGCAGCACGCGCGGGTGCGAGGTATTGACCGTGTTTCCCGTCCCGGTGTCGTTGATGTAGTACCGGTGCTGGTCCGGCAGGGTGCGGTAATAGCTGTAGTTATCAATCCCCTTAAACGAGAGCGTGGGGCCAAGCTCATTTCCTTCCGCCGTATGGTTGTACACCACGTCCAGAATCACCTCGATGCCCGCATCGTGATACGCGCGCACCATGTCGCGAAAGCCCTGGATCCCCGCCGGGCCGTAGTAGCGCGACGCCGGAGCAAAAAAGCCGAGGGTGTTATAGCCCCAGAAGTTCTTCAGGCCGCGGTCGAGCAGATGCTGGTCGTCCGGGAACCAGTGAACCGGCAGCAGCTCCACCGAGGTGATGCCAAGACTCTTGATGTAGTCGACCGAGGCTTTGTGTCCCATCCCCTCAAACTTGCCGCGCAGCTCCTGCGGGATGGCCGGGTTCATCTGGGTAAAGCCCTTTACGTGGCTTTCATAAACGACGGCGTGCGGCCAGGGAACGTTTGGCCGGCTGTTGTCCTGCCAGTCAAAGGCGTTCGGATCGATGACCTTGCATTTCGGGGTGAACGGCGCGCTGTCGCGCGTATCAAAGCTTAAATCTAATTCGTCATGCCCCAGCTCATAGCCGAAATGGGCGTCGTTCCAGTCGATATCGCCAACCAGTTCTCGAGCATAGGGGTCGATAAGCAGCTTGTGCGGGTTAAAGCGGTGACCGTTTTCCGGATCGTAAGGGCCGTAGACGCGATAGCCGTACAGCGCGCCGGGCTTCAGATCCGGCACATAGCCGTGCCAGACCTCATGGGTATATTCCGGCAGTTCCAGCCGGGCGATTTCGTTTTTCCCGGACGGGTCAAACAGACAGAGTTCCACCCGCTCGGCGTGAGCGGAGAACAGCGCGAAGTTGACGCCCTTCCCGTCATAATTCGCCCCCAACTGCTGGCCATGACCGGCCCGAATTTCAAACGTACTATCCTTTGTCATTTTCGTTCTCCACGATTATTCGCAGGTAAGCAGAACCAGTACACATCCCTTTTCTGACGTTAAATTCAGCGTCTCTTGCAGAATGCGGCTCTCACCGCTGAACAGATCCCGATAGCGTTTCCCCGCCAGCTCCCCGGGTATCGCCACCGTGGTATTGACCCACAGCTGATGATTATCGGTGACATCAAAAACCAGACGCGGCACGGCGACAATCAGCGCCTCCTCGTCCTTAACGCGCGCATAGACAATCAGATTCTCCTCGCGCTCGCCGGAGACCTTAAGCGGCAGCCAGTCGCCGTAGCGGAAAAGCACGTCGTAGTGTGGTCGAAGCCGCAGCAGCGTGGCGGTGACGAACTGCTTAACGCGCCCGTCTCGCCAGCAGGCGGGGTTGTCAAACACCGTGACATCCGCCGCGCTGAGGTTGTGCACCAGCGCGTTGAAATCCGGCTCCCGCCGGTTATCCGGGTCGACGAGGCTAAAGTTAAGCGCCTCGCTGCCCTGATAGATATCCGGCACGCCGGGAGCCGTCAGCTTGATTACCGTCTGGCTGAGGCTGTTCATCAGCCCGGCCCGGATAAAGGGCTGCATCGCCTCGCTAAAATCATGCAGGAACAGCGCGTTGTCCGGCGAAAGCAGGTGCCGCGCGTAGCTCAGCACCACGCTCTCATAGCTCTCGTTGCTGTCGATCCAGTCGGTGCGCTGTTTTGCCTCGCGCAGCGCTTTCTCGAGGAAGCCGATAAAACGCGCGTCGAGTGCTTTAAGCCCTTCGGCGTCGTCCGGAGACTGCGTGGCAGGCCAGACGCCCGCCAGCGCCTGATAGATCATCCAGGTATCGGCGGCGTTCGGCGCGGTGCCGTCATTGAGAAAACGCACCTGGGTCTGGTTCATCTGTCGCCAGCGGGCCAGGTTCTCACCCCAGCGTTCCGGCGCTTCCGTCAGGGTGTAGAGACGCGCCCGGGCGTCTTCCCCGCGCTTGGTGTCGTGAGTTGAGGTGCCCAGCAGCGCGTCGGGCTGACGGGCCAGACGAATGCGCATCTCCTGGTGGAAGCGGGATAATGAAAACGCGCGCGGCGTCGGGTCGGCGCCCACTTCATTGAGCGCCAGCTCGAGGTTGTGGCGAAAGAACAGCGTGTCTTCAACGGACTTCGCCATCAGCGGCCCGGTAAGCTGCTGGAAGCGGGTTCTGAAAAGCGCGGCGGACTCGCGACAATCTTCCGGCAGGTCGCCGGTAAGAATGCGCACAATCAGACTCAGCGCCGCTTCAGAGGTCTCCACGCTGGCGACCACGCGGTTAAGCAGCGCCACGTCAGGCGGGGTTAATCCCTCCCGGGTGCCGTAGGTGCGGTAGACCGGGAAGGCGATAAGCAGCTCGCGCAGCGCGTAGCGGATCTCCTCGCGCGGCAGCGCAACCTCATTGCGGCGGGCCAGATCGTCAGCAAGGTTTAGCAGCGTAGTGAATTCACCCTCAAAATTGCGATCGGTCATCAGGCCCTTGGCATCGCGCAGTTCCGCGTGGCGATCGACCGTTATCCCCAGCGTTTCGTCGTGGATGGTCTCCAGGCGCGACAGGTTATCGTCGTCGACCAGCACTTCCGCCAGCGAGGCGATAAACTCGTAGCCGGTGGTGCCGGATACCGGCCAGTCGGCGGGGAGCTGTTCTCCCTTCGCGAGAATTTTTTCAACCGTGATGTAGCAGTCGGGTCCGGTTTTCTCCCGCAGGCGCTGCAGATACCCCAGCGGATCGGCCAGGCCGTCGACGTGGTCGATTCGCAGGCCGTCCACCATGCCGGCGTGAACCAGCTCAAGGATCAGCCGGTGCGTATCGTCGAAGACCGGCTCGTCTTCAACCCGAACGCCGACCAGCCCGGTGATCTCGAAGAAGCGCCGCCACGAAAGCTGCTTCGGCGCTTCCCGCCAGGACATCAGCCGCCAGCTTTGCGCGTCGTGCAGTTCAGCGATGCTCTTATCCTCACTGTACGTGCCGGGGTTGAGCGGATACTCGGCGTCATAGTAAACCAGCGCGGCCTTGTTCGTGACAGTGTCACGTTTTAGGGCGATCGCCCCCTTCTCCAGCTCCGCCTCAAAGGTGTCGCCGAGGAACGGCAGCGTCAGCGGGCTCGACCCGTCGATATCGAAATAGCGGAAATAGCGGCTCTGCTGGCCGTATTCAATTACGTCCCGCCACCAGGCGTTTTCCAGCGAGGTGGACATATGGTTCGGGACAATGTCCAGAATCAGCCCCATGCCGGCCTGCTTAAGCGCCGCGGCCATGCGGTCAAAACCGTCTCGTCCGCCGATTGCGGGGTCAATTTCATTCGGGTTGGTCACGTCATAGCCGTGAGTGGAACCCGCTGTGGCGGTAAATACGGGCGACGCGTAGAGATGGCTGACGCCGAGATCTTTCAGGTAAGGCACCAGCGCCGCAACGCGGTCGAAGGTCATGCCATTGCGGAACTGAATACGGTACGTGGCGGAAGGGATCATAACGATGCTTCTCCATCAGCAAAGCGAACGACAATACCGTTCGGCGGTAAAACGTCAGTGACTTCCGGCCAGGCAAAGCGCGTCTCACCCGAGAGATCGGGCAGCGCGACGGGCTTATTACCGATATTCAGCGCCAGAGAGAGCGTCCCCGACGGGAAATGCCAGCTCACCGCCACCATGCCGGGCGCGGTCTTGATTACCTTGCCCTCAACGGCGCCGCCATGACGCGGAAGCGGAACGATATGGCGATGACGCAGCGTCAGCAGGTGGCGCGTGAAGCGCAGCCACGTTTTGCCTTCATCGGTGGCAATCTTATTCCAGTCGAGTTTTGAACGGATAAACGTGTTCACGTCGTTCGGATCCGGGACGGTTTCATCGTGCCCGGCATGGCCCGTAAACTCTTTCGCGCGCCCTTCCCGCACCGCCTTTGCCAGATCGCCGTGAAAATCGGTGAAGAACAGGAAAGGATGCGTTTCACCAAACTCCTCGCCCATAAACAGCAGCGGGATATGGGGAGAAAGCAGCAGCGCGGCAAGCAGCACCCGCGTCTTGTCGGCACCGGCCAGGGTGATAAGCCGCTCGCCCTGGGCACGATTCCCGGTCTGATCGTGGTTCTGAATAAAATCGACGAAGAACTGCGGCGGCTGCGTCTGGCACTCCACTCCGCGGGATTCGCCGGTTTGCAGCGAAATCTCGCCCTGATAGACAAAGCCTTCCGCCAGCGCCCGGGCGAACTTTTTCTCCGGCTCAAAGGCAAAATCCTGGTAATACGCGTGGGTCTCGCCGGTGGCAAACACGTGGGCAGCGTTGTGGAAATCATCATTCCACTCGGCGGTGAACAGCGGCGTGTTGCCCTGTTCATCGCGCGGGTGCAGGAAAATCACGTTGCGGCTGTCTTCCGTGGTCAGGTGAACGTGGCGGTGCGGGATCGCCTCGCGGATTTTTGCGGCAATCTCCTCCAGAATGTGCGTCTCAGCGCTGTCTTTAATCTGGTCGATGGCGTCAAAGCGCAGGCCGTCAAGACGATACTCCGTCAGCCAGTAGAGCGGCGCATCGGTGATGTACTGCCTCACCGGCTCGCGTTCGTAAGCGATGCCGTTGCCCCACGGCGTCATCCGATCTACATCAAAGAACGTGGGCGACAGCAGAGGCAGATAGTTTCCCTCGGGGCCGAAGTGGTTAAGCACGATATCGAGCACCACGGAAAGCCCCAGCCCGTGCGCAGCGTCGTTAAACGCGTGGAAATCCTCCGGCGTACCGTAGGCAGAGTGCGGGGCGTACAGCAGCACGCCGTCATACCCCCAGCCGCGGGAACCGCCAAACTGAGAGACGGGCATCACTTCAAGCTGGGTAATACCGAGCTCAGCCAGATACGGCAGCTTGTCGATGGCGGCCCGGAAGGTGCCCTCCGGGGTAAACGTGCCGATGTGGAGCTCGTAGATAACCGTATCTTCCCACGGCCGCCCTGCCCAGTCCCGGTTGACCGGCTGATAGCGTTGGGGATCGATAACGATGGAGCGGCCGTTAACGTCGCCCTTTTGCGCGCGCGAGGCGGGATCGGGCACCGTCATGCCGTCCTGCAGAACAAATTGATATTCTGCACCGTGCGTGACGCCGGATACGTCTGCCTGAAACCAGCCGTCGCCAGCTGCCGTCATCGGTACGTCGCCGGCCGCCAGACGTAGCGTAAGTTCTTTCTGTCCTTCTGCCCAGACGCGAAAACGTACAACGTCATCGGAAATAAACTCAGCACCCCACTGCTTTTGAAATGTCCTGAATTCCATTCATTGTCCTCGAATGACCCACATTTTACGCGGAACGAAGTACAAGCTTAGTTCAGGATTAAAAGTGTGTTAGGCCAGCGGATTTAACCGCTTCGTCTATTCTTTATGAAATTACTCACTACCGGGAATACTATGCAGATTCGAAAAGGACTCAGTAACGACCTCGCTCGCCTTGAATGCTGTGACTTTTCTTTCACCATTAGCCACATTGCGCGAGAGCCCTTTATCCACTGCGATTTGCATATCGAAGCCGTCGCCGTGCCCTGGATTAAAACCTACGAGCTCGATATCCAAACCCTTGAAAACCACTGCGTTAATCCGGACGCCATATTTCTTATTGCCGAAACGGATGACGGTGAAATTGCAGGATTTATTACCGCTTCGATCGGCTGGAATAAATTTATCTCAGTGGATTATATTGCCGTTGAGCGTACAAAACGCAGAACCGGCGCCGCACAAAAATTGATGGCAGCCGCCCACGTCTGGGCCCGCAGCGTAAACGCGCCGGGATTACGGCTTGAAACACAAAATGTGAACGTTTCTGCCTGTCTGTTTTACCGCAACTACGGGTTTACCCTGGGCGGATACGATCGTTATCTCTACAACGCCTTACCGGAAAAAGACGAGATCGCCCTGTTCTGGTATTACATGCTGGTCTAACGGCGCGGCCTTCATATTTCTGTCATTGAATTTCATTAGGCTTTCAGGATTTTAACCACGGTGTTGAGGAAAGAAGTGTGAATTCAATGGCTAAGGCATTACTGCTGGCATTACCTGTTTTGAGTGCAACGGCAGCGGCGACGGCCGCCGGGGGCGATCTGTGTGAACCCAAAGCGTACGAAATGGCGCTGCGCTATCAGCAGAAATCGGCAGAGATCGTGGCTCTTCAGCTGCAGACGTATCGGTTTGCCACCGAGCGTTTCAACGAGAAGCTAAAAGAGCTGAAAACGCCTGAAAATTACGCCGTGGTAATGGACCTGGATGAAACGGTGCTGGATAACACCCCTCTGCTGGTGCGCGACACCGAGCAGTGTCACGACTATACAAAATGGGACACCTGGAGCGATTGGGAAAAACAGGGTAAACCCGGCTTAATTCCGGGCGCGAAGGCGTTTCTTGACCATGTGAATCAAAGCAAGGTCCGTATCTATTATGTCTCGGACCGCATGCAGGAAAATAAAGCCGATACGCTCAGGACGTTAAAAGACCTGGGACTTCCGCAGGTGTCCGATGAAAGCGTGCTTCTGGACACGGTCAGCAAGGAAGAGCGTCGCCAGAGCATCCTCAAAAAGCAGCAGATCGTGATGCTGTTTGGCGACAGCCTGCCGGATTTCGCCGTGCAGTTTAAAAATAAAAAGCCGAGCGAGCAGCAGCGTGAGTTGGTTGAGGCCAGCGCGGAACACTTCGGTAACGACTGGATTGTGCTGCCAAATGCCGCTTATGGCTCCTGGTCCAAAGCCACGCCGGACAGCTGGCACGCACCGCTGAAAAAATAACATGTTACGAGCCGGGAAAGGCAGCATCGCCACCCGGCTTCTGCGCTGTGCTATCCACTGCGTTTATAGGTCCTATCATTTCTGGGCAGGTTCTTATAATTTTACGAAGAAGTAAGATGAGCGCTTTCAAAGGAGACTCGTATGCTTACCGTGAAAAAACTTGCTCTTTCTACGCTGATTTCCAGTTCATTGCTTTTCTACCCTGCACTGCAGGCGTCGGCAGAGACGCCCCAGCACGTCGTTAAACAACCGGCGGGCGGATACAGCGTTCAGGTCGGCAACGTTCTGGTCACCTCGTTTACGGACGGGACCGTCGCGCAGGATCTTCGCAAGCTGCTGCGCCGGACAACGCCGCAAAAAATCGATGCGCTGCTCGCGAAAAATTTCCAGACCAACCCGCCTGAGGTATCCATTAACGCGTTCCTGATTGCGATGCCCGGACATAAAATTCTGGTGGATACGGGCTCAGGCCAGCTCTTTGGCCCCGGCAACGGCGGACGTCTGATTGAGAGCCTTGCCACCCAGGGAATTAAACCCGAGGATATTACTGAAGTCCTGCTGACCCACGCCCACTCCGATCACGCGGGCGGCCTGGTGAAAGACGGCAAGGTGGTGTTCAGCAACGCGCGCGTTTTCGTTGGCAAACCGGACGTCGACTTTTTCTTTAACGACGAGAATCAGAAAAAAACCGGCTACGGCAAGAACTACTTTGACGTCGCGCAGAAGACCTTAAAACCCTATCTTGATGCCGGTAAAGTGGTGCCTTTTAGCGGCACATCTGAGATTCTCCCGGGGCTGACCGGCACGGTTCATCCCGGCCATACGCCCGGCTCAGCCTTCTACACGCTGACGAGCAAAGGCGAGAAGATCACCTTTGTCGGCGACATCATTCATGCCGAGGCGGTACAGTTCCCGCAGCCTGACGTGACCATTACCTACGATGAAGATCAGAACAAAGCCGCAAGCGTGCGCGAACATGCGTTTGCGGACTTTGCGAAAAATAAAGACCTGGTCGCCGCGCCCCATCTGCCGTTCCCGGGTATAGGCTATGTCACCAAAGGCGAAAACGGCGGCTATGCCTGGGTCCCTGTGACCTATACCAACCGGGACGCCGGCAGCGCGAAATAAGATGACGCCCAGCTCTGACATGGACATAGACCTGCTCCTGACCCTGGACGCCCTGCTTCAGGACAGGAATATCACCCATGCGGCCGCACGGCTGGGTATCAGCCAGCCCGCGCTGTCCGCTCGTCTCGCGCGTCTGCGAACGCTTTTTGGCGAACCGCTGTTTATTCCCTCCCCACATGGACGTGGGGTGCTACCCACGCCGCGAGCGGAAGCGCTTAAGCCGCAGGTAGAGAGCGTGCTGCGCGGCATCAGCGCGATGTTTTCTCCCGCCACGTTTGATGCCCCCACCAGCAGTCGGACCTTTGTTATCGCCCTGCACGAAAACCCGGCGCTGATGCTGGGCAGCGGGCTGCTTAACCAGGTGGGTACCGCTGCTCCCGATATTCGCCTGCGCTTCGCCCTGCCACAGATGTCCGAACTGGCGCAGCAGCTGGAAAACGGAGATGTGGATATCTACATCGGCGTGAGCGCGGGCGCCCATGACGGATGGGTGAGGCGCAAACTCCTCGACGACGCGTTTGCCACCGCCCAGCGCAAAGGCCATCCGCGCGGGACCGGAGCGTTAGACCTGGAAAGCTACTGCGCGCTTTCGCATCTGGTGGTGTCGTCGGCGGGGGATCCGTTTACCGGCTTTGTCGATCAAACCCTGGCCGGGCTGGGCTATCAGCGACGCGTTGCGATGTCCACGCAGAGCTACGCCGTGGCGCCTGCGCTTGTTGCCGGTACTGACCTGGTGTGCACCCTGCCGGAACGGATGCTGAAACAGTTTGCCAGCACGCTGGATCTCTTTGCGCCGCCGCTGCCGCTCCAGCCGATTACCATCTACATGTACTGGCACCCGAAAAACAGCCTGGATCCGGCGAATGCCTGGCTGCGCGAGCAGCTGCTGCAGGCCGCCGGGCGTCAGGTCTGATCGAGGGTAATCAGGAATTTTTTAAGCACTTCTGAGCGAATAATCCGGTGGCAAACCAGCGTCAGCTCGCTTTCACGGAGCCGGTCGAGGATGTCCACGTAAACCACATTCTCAACGCTCACCGCCTTTGCCGACGCGGGCAGCAGCGCCAGCCCAAACCCCGCCGAGACCAGGCTTATCACCGTGGGCACGTCGGTCGCGTTTTGCACCGCGTCCGGCTGAAAGCCCGCCCCGCTGCAGGCGTCATAAAAGTATTGTTCCAGCCCCATTCCCTCCGGGTCGCGCAGGGAGATCCATTTTTCGTCCTTCACCGACGAAAGCGTTAGCGCGGAAGATCCCGCCAGCGGATGCTGACGATACAGCGCCAGCACCGTTTTCTCCGAGGCGAACGGGCGGCTTTGCAGATCGTCAGGCAGCGACGGCAGCGGCGCCCGGATAATAGCCACATCGAGCTGGTTGCTCTGCACGGCCGCGTAGAGCGTCTGCACGTTTCCCGTCACCAGCGACATGGTAATGGCCGGCCAGCGCGTGTGCATCTGGCGCAGCGCGGCGGGCAGCCTGCCGTCGAACATCGCGCTCGACACGCACCCCAGGTTTAATACCCCCTGCTCGCCCCTTGCCGTTTGCCTGGCGTCCAGAACCGCCTGCTCGGTGAGGGAAATGGCGAGCCTGGCTTTCACCAGAAATGCTTCACCCGCGGGCGTCAGGGTTAAGCGGCGGTTCGCCCGGCTAAAGAGCGTGACGCCTAAACGTTCTTCCAGCGCCTTTATCTGCTGGCTCAGGGCCGGCTGCGCCATGTTCAGACGCTCAGCGGCCCGGTGCATGTGGAGCTCTTCGGCCACCACGATGAAATGGCGCATCTGACGAAACTGCACGGAACGCTTCCTATTTTGATATTAATTTACTTATCAATTTAGCATTAATGATGCAATTGATGCTATTGGTCATTGCCATGAAAATGGAGGTATTCAAACGAGGGAGGAAAATATGGAAAACCAGATCAACGATCTCCGCAGCGCCATCGCCCTACTTCAGCGCCACGAAGGGCAGTATCTTGAAACCGATCATCCGGTCGATCCCAACGCGGAGCTGGCGGGGGTCTACCGCCATATCGGCGCGAGCGGCACGGTAAAACGTCCAACCCGTACGGGCCCGGCCATGATGTTTAACAGCGTGAAGGGCTATCCGGGCTCCCGCATCCTGGTGGGCATGCACGCCAGCCGCGAGCGCGCGGCGCTGCTTCTTGGCTGCGAGCCCTCTGAGCTGGCAAAACACGTCGGCCAGGCGGTGAAAAAGCCGGTTGCGCCGGTTGTCGTTCCGGCCTCGCAGGCACCCTGCCAGGAACAGGTATTCTACGCAGACGACCCTGACTTCGACCTGCGCAAGCTGCTTCCGGCACCGACAAACACGCCGATTGATGCGGGCCCGTTCTTCTGTCTGGGGCTGGTGCTGGCAAGCGATCCGGAAGACAGCTCGCTGACGGATGTCACCATTCACCGTCTCTGCGTCCAGGAGCGCGACGAGCTTTCCATGTTCCTTGCCGCCGGTCGGCATATCGAAGTCTTCCGCAAAAAGGCGGAAGAGGCCGGGAAGCCGCTGCCGGTGACGATCAACATGGGTCTCGATCCCGCCATCTATATCGGCGCATGCTTTGAGGCGCCCACCACGCCGTTTGGCTACAACGAGCTGGGCGTCGCCGGGGCGCTGCGCCAGCAGCCTGTCGAACTGGTACAGGGCGTGGCGGTAAAAGAGAAAGCGATCGCGCGGGCGGAAATTATCATCGAGGGCGAACTACTCCCTGGCGTGCGCGTAAGAGAAGATCAGCACACCAATACCGGCCACGCGATGCCGGAGTTCCCGGGCTACTGCGGCGAGGCGAACCCATCCCTGCCCGTGATCAAAGTGAGAGCGGTGACCATGCGAAACCACGCGATCCTGCAAACGCTGGTGGGACCGGGAGAAGAGCATACCACCCTGGCCGGTTTACCGACGGAAGCCAGCATCCGCAATGCCGTTGAAGAGGCGATTCCGGGCTTCCTGCAAAACGTCTATGCGCATACCGCGGGCGGCGGTAAATTCCTCGGGATCCTGCAGGTGAAAAAACGCCAGCCGTCAGACGAAGGACGTCAGGGCCAGGCGGCGCTCATTGCCTTAGCCACCTATTCGGAGCTGAAGAACATCATTCTTGTCGACGAAGACGTTGATATTTTCGACAGCGACGACATCCTGTGGGCGATGACCACCCGCATGCAGGGCGATGTCAGCATCACGAATATACCGGGGATCCGCGGCCATCAGCTGGATCCGTCCCAGTCGCCGGATTACAGCACCTCGATTCGCGCCAACGGCATCTCCTGCAAGACCATCTTCGACTGCACGGTGCCGTGGGCGCTGAAGGACCGCTTCGAGCGCGCGCCGTTTATGGAGGTGGATCCGCGTCCGTGGGCGCCGGGGCTTTTTACCCAGACAAAATAACCGCTTGATAGCTTAAGGCCGCGCATCAGCGCGGCCTTTCTGTCCCATTACTGCTGTTCAGGTCAGGGCTTCATTTTATTCTGTCTTTGTTTTTTCTCCCAAGGGTCATCATGACCGGGTGCTGGCGCTTCACGCACCAGGCCGCCCCATGGAGATCGATGCTTTCTTACTGATTCGGATAATGCTTTTTCTAACCGTTCATCTTCTTGACAAAAATCATTAGCCATTTTCGGCAACCCGAGATACTCAGAGAAGAGATGTAAGGTTTCTTCATAAGGAAGTTTCTTCTTCAGCAAAGGTGTTAAAAACGAAATAATCTTGCGCGATGAGTTAGAACGCTTTAACAAATAAGATAATTCCTTTTCAATTTTCTCAACCACGGGAAGCTCATTATTTTCCATTAGCGCACTGTCAATTATCTCTTTCAGAGCCAAGTACTCCCCAACACTCCTCACTGAACTTTTATTTAAGTTAAAGTACTTTTCCGGAATACCGAGCTGAACACCATCAAAATGATGGGTGCTGATAAAAATCCATTCTTCCATGCCAGCGACTTTAAATACCCCCGCAGGATTGTCCTCTACGAGGGTTTCAAAAAGATTGATTAATGCTATTTTAGTGAGAAGAACACATACAGCATGATTTAGTATAATTGACCGGGGATGCACTGGGTCAGGATCCACAACGTTCACCGAAATTTCTTTTCCTGTATCCATAGACGCATGCGTACAGACGAAGGTACTGACAGGGATGGGTTGTTTACCTTTCCAGCCAACCGCAGTCACGCTTTCTAGCTGTGCAATGCCCTCTTCTATCCTTTGCCATCTGCTGGAACTTTCACCTCCTTTGCTTTCAAAAGTATGCCACTCACCCTGAGTTGTCTCGATGAAGTAATCAGGGGTGGTCTTTATGTCCTTTTTTCGCGTAAAGCTCAGTGAAGCTTTTTCCGCAAGTCCTGCATGAATAAAATGTTTTATTTTTTCATGTCTGGAGCTTAACCAGAAAGTTGCAGACTGATAACAAAAAAATCCGCCAATGATAAAGGAAATAGTAGATTTTTCTGAACTTTCTACACACTGAAAGAAATTCTTAACTTTAAACGAACGACTATTACTAATACCAATACAAGCACTGGCCAGTTTCAACCTCGCAATCGTATATCGCCCAATACCTCTTCGGATTTGCGCATTTAATACACTTTCTGCAGTCCAGTTTATACATTGCGCATATCCACATTCTAACGCGCCAGGAATAGCATACAGATGAGTTTTGGCGACAAGAGTATCTACAGGTGTCGACATGTTCTTTGGCGGGACATAATCAATACAGACATCACTGTATGACGGGTTATTTTTCTTTTTTGTATAACCTGCATGCTGACAGAGTGAATTATACAACTTAATTTTTTCTATTTTGACGTTCCTGTTCTGGACAAGCTGAGGCGAAACCTTCAGATACGAAAATTTATTGCCGTTGTTGCTCATAATCATTTTTCTCGTGAAAGGTTAGAATCTTAGAACGTTTAGCTCCGGACGCTATTATACGTACATGCACAACACGCTTAACGCATAAATAAGGTGGGTTTACTTCTTCACAGTCACCCTGGATGCATATCCCATCTGGATTGCATTGCCGCTTCCCCTGCTTTCTTGTACCCTTTCACCGGTAACCCCAACCCCACTAAAACTGAGACCTTCGACGCCTATGACTGCACATATTTCCAACGATCCTTTGCACGGCGTAACGCTCGAGATGATGGTCAACGCCCTGGTGGCGAAATATGGCTGGAGCGAGTTGGGTGACAGAATCAAAATTAACTGTTTCAGAAAAGATCCCAGCGTTAAATCGAGCCTGAAATTTCTGCGCCGCACCCCGTGGGCGCGCGCGGAAGTGGAAACCCTGTATCTGGACTCCCTCAACGATGAGGTAAGCACAGAACAGGCGGAGCCCGCCTTTAATCCCTGGGCCAACAGTCGGATTATCAAGAGCTAATACGCAAATGACGCGACACGTAAAACGGATTGGTGCGCTGGCTGCCTGCGCGCTTTTACTTGTGAGCTGCTCCTCCAAACCGCCGAAATCACTGGTTACCCCTCTTCCCACCGCGAGTAAACCGACGCCGCAGGCAAACGAGCCGATGCGCGGGATCTGGCTGGCGACCGTCTCTCGTCTCGACTGGCCGCCGGTAGCCTCGGTGAACGGCCGCAGTGCCGATCAGCGCATCGCGATGCAGAAGCAGGCGCTGATCGGCAAGCTCGACAACCTTAAGCACCTCGGGATTAACACGGTGTTTTTCCAGGTGAAGCCGGACAGCACGGCCCTCTGGTCATCAAAAATTTTGCCGTGGTCGGATATGCTGACGGGCAACATCGGCGAATATCCGGGATACGATCCGCTGCAATTTATGCTGGATGAAGCGCACAAGCGCGGCATGAAGGTCCATGCCTGGTTCAACCCGTACCGCGTGTCGACCAACACCAAACCGTCAACCATCGCCGCCCTGAACCGGACTTCCTATCAGACCCCGTCCAGCGTCTATGTCCAGCACCCGGAGTGGGTGCGCATCTCGGGCGACCGCTTTGTTCTCGACCCCGGTATTCCGGAAGTGCGGGACTGGATCACACGGGTAGTGACCGAAGTGGTGGCGAACTACGCGGTAGACGGCGTGCAGTTCGATGATTACTTCTACGCCGAATCGCCGGGGTCCGCGCTCAATGATTCGCAGACCTGGCGGCAGTACGGCCAGGGATTTGCCTCAAAGGCCGACTGGCGAAGACACAACACGCAGCAGCTGATCGTGCAGGTTTCCCGCGCGATTAAACAGACTAAGCCCGAGGTTGAGTTTGGCGTCAGCCCGGCGGGCGTGTGGCGTAACCGCTCCTTTGACCCGGCTGGCTCGGACACCCGCGGCGCCGCGGCCTACGATGAATCCTACGCCGATACGCGTCAGTGGGTGCAGCAGGGCCTGCTGGACTACATCGCTCCGCAGATTTACTGGCCCTTCTCCCGGGATGCCGCGCGCTACGACGTGCTGACCAAATGGTGGGCCGACGTCGTTAAGCCGACCCACACTCGCCTGTATATCGGCATTGCGTTCTACAAGGTGGGCGAGCCGTCGAGAAATGAGCCGGACTGGACGGTTCAGGGCGGCGTGCCGGAGCTGAAAAAGCAGCTCGATCTCAACGATTCGCTGCCCAACGTGAACGGCACCATCCTGTTCCGGGAAGATTACCTGAACCAGCCGCAGACCCAGCAGGCGGTCAACTACCTGAAAGGACGCTGGGGAAGCTAAGTCACTATCAGGCAGAAACGCCCCGTTTCTGCCTGTTTTTTACGGCTTCGGCCCGAACATCGCCTCAAGCTGCTGCGCATCCGGCATACCGACCACCTGCTGCAGCTCATTTTCCGCATTCAGATAGTAAATGGCCGGCGTGGCGTTAGCGCCCAGGCTGTCCATCAGCGTCTGGTGCTTCTGCAGGATCGCTACCGTTTCGCGGGAAGCCCCGCCCTCTGGCTTCGGCAATTTTTTCCCACCGGACAGCTCGTATTCTCGCCAGGCCGCAACCGGATCTTTCGCATTCAGAATCGCCGAGGCGTTACGTCCGCTGTTCGGGTTGAGAAACGCCACCAGCAGCGTGTTGAGCTGCACCTTGCCCGCCTTCACCCACGGCTGGGCTTCGGCCCAGAACTGCTTGCAGTACGGACAGAACGGATCGGCAAACACAAAGACTTTACGCGGGGCATTATCCGCCCCTTCCTTCAGAGGATGCGCCGCGTTGAGGTTCTTCCACATCTCGCGGCCCATCGGGGCGTAGATCTCTTTCTGGAAATAGCCTTCGCTGAGGTTCTTCCCTTTGTCATCATAAAGATAGCCTGAAATGACGTGCTTGCCGTCCGGGGTTAAAAAAAGCGTCACGCCCATGTCCTGATACTGCCCAAGCCAGGCGGGCGCGCCGCCTGGCGCATCCAGCTTCTTGATGATTTTAATGTTCTGCTGCTCGCCGAAGTGTTTCACCACGTCCGGTATGGCATCAGCCGCCTGTACCAGCCCTGACGTCGCCAGCGCTGAAAGTAACAGTAATTTTTTCATTTCCCTCTCCGGTTTGTCGGGGGCATTCCGCCCCCTTCAGGTTAGCGGTTTTTCAGTGCGTCACTGACCATTTCGTCGAACTGTTCAAACGGCACCCAGCCGGGCAGCAATCCCTCGCCGATGAGCGTGGCGGGCGTGCCCTGAATACCCATTTTTTCCGCGACGATCAGGCTGCGCTTGATCGTCATCAGGCTCTCGTCATCCGGCGTCGTGACGCTCACGCCCGCTCGCCTCTGCGCCTCCTGAATGCTGACGTCATCGTGGTAGCCCTTTTTCGCCATCAGAGTGTGGTTAAGCTTCATAAACTGCCCCGGATCCTGACGCCAGAGCATTAACGCATCCCGCGCCGCGGTCAGCGAACTTTCCGAGCGGAAAGGTAAAAATTTAAAGACCACCGCGACGTCCGGATGCTTTTCGACGATCTTCTCCAGGTACGGATCGAATTTTTTACAGTACGGGCAGTTGTAGTCGGTAAACACCACCAGGGTGAGCTTTGGGTTTTTCGCGCCGATGCGCGGGGAGTTCGGATCGTTAAACAGAAAATCAGCGATCGTCTTCTGCGCCCGCTGCTCCTGGTCCGGCGTCAGCGGCTGGGCAGCGAACGCCTGAACCGGCGCCAGCAGGAGCAGAAGCGTAATAAGGAATTTTTTCATAACACAATTAGCCTTTTGCGTTGTTCAGGGTGGCGATAAGAGTGCGCTTGTCCAGCAGCGGCGAGAGGATTTCGCCGTCAGACAGGCCGGGGCCATACACCGCGTTAAACGGAATAGCGTAACGATTTCGCTTCTCCAGAAAATCCGCGATAAACGCGGACGGCTGGCTCCAGTCTCCGCGCAGGGCCACCACGTCCGCCTGGCGCAGCGCGGCAATGATGTCCGGCTGATTCAGCACCCGATGCTCGTTGACTTTGCAGGTCACGCACCAGTCCGCCGAGATATCCACAAACACCCGTTTCCCCTGCGCCAGCGCCTGCTGGATGGCCTCCTCGCTGAGCGGCTGCCACGGGATGGCCTGAGCGGCATTCTGCGCCGGAGCGTCAGGCGGAGCGTTAAGCAGCCCGCGCGCCTGATACCCGCCGAGCGCCGACAGCGCGATCACAACGATCCAAAACAATGGGGAGGATTTTTGCCCCTTCAGCGCGAACAGCGCGAGCGCGACGGCGATGAGCACCAGCATCACAATCTGGCTGACCGCCTCGCCAAGATGCACGCTTAACAATGTCGCCAGCCACAGGCTGGAGGCGAGCATCATCAGGCCCAGAACCACTTTTAGCGTGTTCATCCAGCGGCCGGGTTTCGGCAGCAGCATGGCCGTTTTCGGCACCAGAGCGACAAACAGCCACGGCAGGCTCATGCCCACGCCGAGCATCAGGAAGATCAGCCACAGGGAGTGCAGCGGTGCGCCAAGGGCAAAGGCGACCGCCGTACCGAGGAACGGCGCGGAGCACGGCGTCGCCAGCAGCGTGGCGAACATCCCTTCGCAGAAGCTGCCGCCAATCCCCGATCCCCCTGCCGTCGCCAACCGTCCCGTGGCGGCAGAAGGCAGCAGCATCTCAAACACGCCAAACAGATTCAGCGCAAACAGGAAGGTGACGGCGACCATCAGGCCGATAAACCACGGGTTCTGGAACTGAATACCCCACCCCAGCGACGCCCCGGCCAGCTTCAGCGCGGTCACCATCCCCGCCAGCAGCATAAAGGAGGTGAGGATCCCGGCGCTGGTGGCCAGAAAGCGCAGCCTGATCGCGCGCCTGTCCGATCCCGCCTGCAGGATGCTGTTAAGCTTCATGCCCATGACCGGCAGCACGCAGGGCATCAGGTTGAGGATCAGCCCGCCCAGCAGGGCAAAGAGCACCATTTTTCCCGTCCCTTCAGGCACAGAAGACGTAGCTGGCGTCGCGCCAACGGCCATGGTGGTTTGCTGCGCATTGCCGCCACTGGTCAGCACAAACGACAGCCTCTTGCCTTCCAGCGAGGTGGGCTTATCGCCCCATTCGTCGGTCACGGGAACCGTCACCCGAAGGGTATTGCCGTCATGTTTGATAACCGGCTCGCCGGGAAGAATGTCGCCCTCCAGCGGGTCAAAGTAGATCCCCGGATTATCCCACTTCCCGTCCGTCGTGCCGGTAATCACCAGCTTGTCGCCAGAGAGCCAGGCGGAGAGATCCATGGATACGCCTGTCGTACCGGGCACGGCGCGCATCGCCTGCTCGAACTCGCTGCGGAAGCCCTCATCCACCGGCTGGGTAAAATCAAGGTGCAGCGGGTAGTCCGTCAGCAGGCAGACGTTACTGCACGTCGAGAGCGTGAGCGTTCCGTCGAGCGTGTCGCCCTTCACCCCGTCGAGCGCGATCGGGATAGTGACCTTATCGTGATAGCCCTGCGTGGTCATGCCGGAGATATCGAAGCGCGACGGGACCGGCCAGGACCAGCTATCCGTTACGCCTTCCGGCCAGCTGATTTTTGGCGCGACGCCGCCCTCGCCCGGCGATCGCCAGTAGGTTTTCCAGCCGGGCTTTAGCTCAACGGTGAGCAGGCCCTTAATGTGCGTTTGTTCCCTCTCCGCCTGAAAGCGGATGCGGGCGTGATCGTTTTGTGGGGAGACCAGCCAGCCGGTGTCTGCCGCATGGGCAGCGCCGATGCAGAACAGCCACAGGAAGACGAATCCCCTGAAGAGGTTAACCATGTTTTACTCCGTGAACAGTGAAAATTATCGTGAGAGGACGATGATTTTCATTCGCGGAAAACGCAGTTTTTAAGGTGTATTCGGGGAGGCGGTGCCTGGACGGGCTGTTCTGCGGGAGCGAATGCCCGCCCTTGCGTAAACAGCTGCAGCAGCGCGAAGAAGATAATGATGGCCGGCAGCGCGCCGTCGAAGAACAGCGGCTGGGCACAAAGCAGCGAGTGTGCGCCCAGCTGACAGGGCGACAGGCCAGGCTCTTCCGTGTTGCTGCTTTGAGCCGGGGCATCAGCACTCAGGGAAATCTGCGGATCCAGTCCCTGTAAAAAATGGTTGAGCATCACAGCACGCTGCACGAGGCAAAGCGCCATCGCGAGACAGGTGACGATCAAAAGCCATTTTCCGAGGAGCTGACGGTTGCGCATAATATTCCAGAGTGACGAGACGTCCCGATCATAAACCATAGTGATGAATCTACAAGTGCCGGAAGTGTAAGGTTTTGTCTGTCGCCGCTATTCGCCCGTCAGCGCGTCGTAGACGTCCCGCAGCCGCGTGCGCAGAAACAGAACCGCCTTGTGCTTGCGGGATAGCAGCGCCTGCTCGCTGGCGCCCGTCTCCTCTGCCAGCATTTTAATGCTGTAGCCGTGGAGTTCGGTCTTTTCAAACACCTCCCTCTGCGGCGGCGTCAGTTCAGACAGCGCCTGCCCCAGCTCTTCCCACAGCAGCGTTTTAAGGTACTCCTCTTCCGGCGTGTGCGCCACGCCGAACAGGGTTTCAGCCAGCTCGTCCTCCGGGAAACCCTCTTCGTCTTCGCCCGTAAAATAGCCGGAGAGCGACACCTCGCGCTTTTTACGCGCCCGGTCGGTCATCTCGTTACGCGCCGCGCGGAACAGCCAGGCGGCGACGTTTTCGACCGGCTGCTCCACTTTCATCAGCTGATACGTCACTTCCTGCAAAATGTCGTCGGCATCATCGCGAACGGACGTCCGCCCGCGAATGAAGGCTGTCAGCCGGGCGCGGCAGGCATTGAGCGCCGACATCAGCATGGATCCGCCCGCCTCCCCGGCTTTCATTTCGCTCACTCTGCTTCCGGCGCTTTTGGCGTGGCGTCGTCGCGTTTTTCCTCACGATGACCGTGCCAGCCGCAGTGGCCGCGTCCGTGGCGACCAAACCCTTCGCGGCGCTGCTGAATAAACGCCTCGCGCTGTTCTGGCGTCATGTTCATCCAGCGCTCGTGCATCCGGCGGTGCGCGGCAAACATTCCCGGGCGGAAACCCAGCCCGCCAAACAGAATGCGACTCAGCACCAGAATGCCCAGCGCCTGCCAGAAGCCAATGGCTTTTACGCCGAGGATGGCCGGGAGCAAGGCGTTCCACAGGGTCATCACCACCAGGCCGAGCACGATGAAAATCACCGCGCCGATGACTAAGCCCTTACCCATACGGTGGCGACCGAATCCGCGACCGTGGCCTCTGTCGTGCATATCAAAATCTCTCATGGTGTTTACCCCGTTTACAGTAACTGATTATGGCTTGTGATGAGGTAGACGGATGAGGGATGGAAATATTGCTGGGGGGAATAAAAATTTTTGGGCTGACGATTTGGACTCATAGCGGTAACGGCTGGCAGGCGCTATGAGTCGCTTGCAGTCAAATCATCTCGTACGAAGAATTCGCTTAACCAGTGCGATAGCAATAACGGCCAGTATGATTGACAACAGTGCCAGGAAGATGAGTAAGGACAATAGTGGATTTAACAAGCCACCTAAACTGGTGAAGTCGCTGATACGGCCAAGTTGCTCGGACGTGCATACACGCAGAATGATCTCAGGAATAATAAGCAAAAATATAATGACGGTCAGGACATAAACCAAAGCACTCTTGCGCTTTCCCATTTCAGTTCTTGCCCCTCTATCAAACATTATAAATGATAATAAGATAATGATACTGCAAGGTTATATAAAATGGCACAAAAATCATAAACCACATCCTGTTCGAGGTATTAAAGTTTTACTAAAAACTGCCGATTTATGAGTTACCACTTAATTTTGAGACCCCAAAATGCTTTCTGATATTTTTAAAAATAAAGATTTTATTATTTATTTTATTTATGGCGCTATATTTATATTAATCATAAACAGAGCGTACGGAATGTCTAATTTACTAAGATTTGTCTTTCGCTACTTGGCAATTGGCTACTCAGATGTAAGAATGAAAGAACTTGATGATAAATGGTTTGATATCCAACTATTCAAAATCACCAATGGAATTAACACTACTAACCTAAATGACGCGCGACTAATACAAAGAGGGTTAAATGAGGGGGTGTTAAAGCCATCATGGTTTTTATTTACTAGTTCATGGGGAGACATCACCATAAAAATGTCGAAAAAGAAATTAATCTTATCCTCTTTAATGGGGTTTGTTATATTTTGCATGGGGAATTATGCATGGATTGAGCAAACCAAGATTGTAGATGGATTCGTCAAAATCGAATATAAGGAATTTAGTTATTACCTTTCTAAAGAAAAGCTGATCATAACATCACTTGACAGATCCATTGATAACGCCACCGTTCATAGTAAAGAGGATTGCATGAGTATCCCGAAGTCAATCGCTAAGGACTCAGTGTTCTCTATAGCATGCACGAAGTTACTTGATGATAGATTGTCGTATATATGGTGGCTTGAAAAAGAAATCCAGTCTGTAAATAGCAGAAAAAACACGCTAAAACTTATATCTTACATTTATTGCATCACTAGCGTTCTGTGGGGTTTTTCATTATACCGATTCAATCGTGCCAGCACTCATGTCGTAAATTATAAGTTATCAATACAAAATCAGACCTCATAGAGAAAAGTAAAAGACCACCTTCGACCATTTTTATAGAAGGTGGCTTTCGAGAATGCCCCTGTAAAAGGTATTGCTACTGTAAGTCTATCCATTTTAGCTCCATATATTTTACAAATGTCTTGTTTTGTGTTGTTTGTTTCGAATGTAATTTCAGACATAGCGATATACAAACTTATCCCGGAGAAAATAGATTAATAAAAAGACCTACCGAACACTAAAAATGTTCACTACATGTGAGAATAGCTACCTCGCTCCATAGCAAATCAAAAAAAGCATGTTAGTCATTACAAATGTAAAAAATCACCGCCGCAAACTGTCAGAATTATAGAATTGTGGTGGAAGTCGTAAACGACGAGGCCCTCTCAGGGGCCTCGCTTCAAATCAAGCCTGCACCGGCAAATTAAAACTCGAAATACTCCGCGAAAGCTGCTGCGCCTGCTCTTCCAGCGATGCCGCTGCCGCAGCGGACTGCTGCACCAGCGCGGCGTTCTGCTGGGTCACGCCATCCATTTCGGTCACCGCCTGCCCGACCTGGCTAATCCCGCGGCTCTGCTCTTCGGAGGCGACGGAGATCTGCTCCATCAGCGTATTCACTTTATTCACCGACGAAATAATCGAGTCAATCACCTCGCCCGAGCGGCTCACCAGCTCCGCACCGTTTTTCACGCTGGAAACCGACTGCGCGATCAGGCTCTCGATATCCTTGGCCGCCACCGCGCTTTTCTGCGCCAGGGTGCGCACTTCGCTGGCCACGACCGCAAAGCCTCGGCCCTGCGTGCCGGCGCGCGCCGCCTCAACCGCCGCGTTCAGCGCCAGGATGTTGGTCTGGAAGGCGATGCTGTTGATCACGCTGGTAATGTCTTCGATGCGCTTCGAGTTCGCCGCGATGGTATTCATCGTGTCGATGACTTCGCGGGTCACCGCTTCACCGGTGTGGGCATTTTTCACCGCGTCCTGCACCAGTTTTCCGGCCTGATACACGTTGTCGGTATTGTTCGCCACCGTCGCGCTCAGCTCCTCCATGCTGGCCGCCGTCTGGGTTAACGCGGAGGCCTGCTGTTCGGTACGTGAAGCCAGGTCGATATTCCCGGAGGCAATCTCCTGGGCCGCGTGCGTCACGGTATGGCTCGCATCGCGCACCTGGGCGATGGTCGCCAGCAGCGCCTGACGCATCTGCTCCATTGAGCTCATGAGATGATCGATTTCGTTACTGGAACGTCCCTTGACCGGCACCGGCACGTCCAGCTTGCCCGCCGCAATCTGGCTGCAGTGCTCGCGCGCCAGGTTTACCGGCGCAAAGACAAAGCGCTTCATCAGCAGGCTGACGGCAACAATCACCACTACAAACAGGCAGGCAATAGCGGCAATAATCGCCAGGCCAGAGACGAAATTGCTGCTCGCATCCTCGTTCAGGCTTTTGGCGTATTTCTGGTGGACGGAAAGGACCTGGTCTAGAACGATTTCGTACTGGCGGTCAAGACGGGAGACTTCCGGGATCAGCGCGTTAAATTTGGCCACATCGTGCGCCTCGGCGGCATCGATCAGCGGCGCCAGCCCCTGGTTGCGGTAGTTTTGCCAGGCGTCCTGATAGGCAGTCACCAGCGACGCTTCATCCGTCAGACGCGGCGAAGCCATAAAGGCCGCAAAGGCGTGGTCTGCTTTGGTCAGCGCCTCCTTCACGGCGGTTAGCTTTGCAGCTCCGTCTGCCGGGTTGCCCGCTTCCACCATCTTCACATACTCCATCACCCGCACGCGCAGCGTACGGCTATGGTTGATGGGGTCAATTATGGACAGCACAACCTGGATCTCTTTGTTGACGTTATCCAGCGAATTATTACTTTTAATGATGAGGCCAACGCTGGTCACAATGCTGACAACAAAGAAGAAAAGCAGTGAGAACAGGACAATCAGGGACGACTTTTTCAACGACATAAACCAATACCTCAAGGAGAATTATTCCTTATGGTTATCGGCCATTCCAAAACTTAAATTAATTAAAGTTATTGAAGTATCGAACCGGGCTATTTCGCTGGCTTATAGCGTCGCTGCAGGGTGGCATTGAGCTTGCGCTGCAACGGCTGCGGCGTCTCCCCTTCGATCAATTTGCTAATCAGATCAAAGCAGTGCCACGCCAGCTGGCGGTTATCCTGGCGAATGGTATCCACCGGGATCGTCAGCGAATCGTAGAGATAGTGATCGTCAAAACTGGCTAACCTGATATCACTTTGCAGCAGGTTGTGCTGGCCCATATAGCGCAGCACCCCTTCCAGCAGCCCGCAGGCGGCGGCGAACAGCGCTTTCGGCGGACGCCCCAGGCGGGCGCAGAGTTCAGCAAACATCTCGTAACCGGAGCTCGGGTGATAGTTGCCGTGAATGATCCACTCGGGGCGAAGTTCCACACCGGCATTACGCAGACCTTGTTTGAACCCTTCCAGACGGTCGCGCGTGGGGGATAAGCGGGGCTGTCCGCCGAGGAAGTAGAACTCTTCAGGATGCTGACGCGCAATGTCGGCCACCAGTTCCGCCGTCGGGGTAATGGAGTCGGTGATCACCAGCGGCAGCGCGCTGTCGTTGATGTGGCGGTCAAACAGGACAACGGGCAGCTGCTCGCTCAGCTTGTGGTAGTCCGCATCGTTAAGCATGCTGGAGGCCACAATCAGTCCGTCAACCTGACGCGCCACCATGTTGTTCACCACCACCGTCTCCTGCCCCGGGTTTTCATCGCTGCAGGAGATCAGCAGCTGAACCCCCGCCTCGCGGCACAGCGTTTCCAGCTCGTGAGAAAACACGGCAAAACCGTAGTTGGTGATCTCCGGGACCACCAGACCAACGGTATGGCTGCGGTTATCGCGCAGCGACCGGGCGTGAATGCTGGGCTGATAGTGGTGCTCTTTTGCAATCGCCAGCACGCGCTCGCGCGTCTCCTCCGCCACGCGAAGCTCTTTGCTGCGCCCGTTGAGGACCAGGCTGGCGGTGGCTTTTGACACACCCGCCAGCTCCGCGATGTCTTTAATGGTGACGCGTTTTGTTTTTCTCACAACGACTTAGATCCGGCTGCCAAAACCCTCATTCTATCATGCAGGCGCGCAGCGACCAGTAGCGTAATGTGATATCGGACGCACCTTCGAATCGCACCCGGGCCGGATGGTCAGGAAAATAGCGGCTGCTCATTACTCCTTCACCGTGATTGATGAAGATTTCAACGCTGGAGCTGTCGCAGAGAACGCGCAAATGGCTGACGTCGCCCTGCCAGTAGCGGGTCAGCGTTTCACCGGTTTTCAGGCTCGCGCGTTCAAGACGTATACCCTGCTCATCGACCGTGAGACGCAGCGCGCCGCCAAAATCGACATTTACCTGCGATGCGCTCAGCTCAAACTCCAGGCGCGTCGCGTCCAGGTCAGGCGCCTCGCTGGCGCGCCCCTCCCAGCGCTGCTCATCTTCACGCAGCGCCGCCAGCTCGCGCGCCGGTGTCTGCCAGAGCCTGCCGTCGCGATAGCGTAATTCGCGCGGGCAGGTCATCTGGTGCATCCAGCCGTGCGCCCGGGTTGGCTGAAGCATCTCTTCCCCGTCCGGTACGCCCATCCAGCCGATTAGAATGCGTCGACCGTCTTCCGCCAGCGTCGTTTGCGGAGCGTAAAACTCAAAGCCCGCGTCCAGCTCGTGCAGCTCGCCGTGATCGAACGCGGCGCTGGCATAGTCAAACGCCCCGCTCATCCAGGTAGCCGGATAGGTGTTGAGATATCGATGCGGCTCGCGCGCCAGCCCCTGCGGACAGCTTATCAGGACGTGCGTTCCATCGAGCGCGAACAGGTCCGGACACTCCCACATATACCCCGCATCCGTCAGGCCGTTAACCCCGTGACCGGCGATTTCTCCGCAGGGCGCCCAGGCGTGCAAATCGGCTGATTTAAACAGCAGCACCTTGCCGCGCTTTTGCACATCCTGCGCGCCCAGCACCATGTACCACTCCCCGTCGTGCTGCCACACCTTCGGGTCGCGCACGTGGCCGGTGTAGCCTTCCGGCAGCGCCAGCACCGGCCCCAGCTTCGTAAAGGTCCCGTCCAGCTGTTCCACGGCGAGGCACTGCCAGGCCGTGCGGCTGCCGTCATCAAACTTAACGTTGCCGGTGTAGCACAGGGTCAGTACGCCGTGGTTTTCCACGGCGCTACCGGAGTAGCAGCCGTTGCGGTCATACTCTTCATCCGGCATCAGCGCCAGCGGCTCGTGCTGCCAGTGCATCAGGTCCGCAGAGCTCCAGTGCCCCCAGCATTTAAACCGATGCTCGCAGCCCAGCGGGTTCCACTGATAGAACAGGTGGTAGCGGCCGGCAAACCAGATAAACCCGTTGGGATCGTTCATCAGCCCCGTCACCGGCGCGGGGTGCCACTGCGGATAGTGGCTATCCGCCAGCGCCCGCGGCTGACCTTTCATAACGGCCTGCAGAATCGCAGGCCAGCGGGAAGGTAACGTCATTATTCAGAGTCCGTTTTATATTTCAGCAGCAGCGAGACGGTAAACGCCACGCCGAAGGCAATCACCATACCGATAATATAGTTGAGCAGCGAGCTGGCCTGCACGATGGCCATCCCCGGAATGGCGGTCAGCCCCACGGCGGTCATGTACACATGCACGGAGACCACCCAGGCTCCACCCACCGCGCCGCCGATCAGCGCGGCGATAAACGGCTTAACAAAGCGCAGGTTGATACCAAAAATGGCCGCTTCGGTGATGCCCAGCATCGCAGAGAACGCGGACGGTAAGGTAATGGCTTTGATTTTGGCATCTTTGGTTTTGAACCACACCGCCAGACAGGCGCCGCCCTGCGCCACGTTCGCCATGGCCCAGATCGGCAGCAGGAAGTTAACGCCAATCGACGGGTTACCCAGCAGCCCGGCTTCAATCGCGTGGAAGCTGTGGTGAATACCGGTGATCACAATCACCGAGTAAAGCCCACCGAACAGCAGCCCGGCCAGCCAGCCCGCGTGTTCAATTAACGTACTCAGGATAAAGGAGATGCCGTCGCCCAGAGCGCGTCCCGCCGGGCCGATAATCAGCAAGGCGATAAAGCCGGAGATAACGACGGTGAGGAACGGCGTCAGGATCAGGTCTAAGGCATCCGGAATCACGCGGCGCAGGTTTTTCTCCACGATGCTCATGAACCAGACGGCCAGCAGCACCGGGAATACCGTGCCCTGATAGCCAATCATCGCAATCTCAAGGCCGAAGAAGTTCATGGTGTGGAAGCCGGAGGCCACGCCCCAGGCGTTGGTCAGCGCCGGGTGGGTCAGGATGCCGCCCAGCGTCGCGCCGAGATACGGGTTACCGCCAAATTCACGCGCAGCGGTAAAACCAATCAGAATAGGCAGAATGATAAACGCCGCGGAGCTACACATATCCAGCATGATGTAGATGGCGTTATCCGCATTAACCCAGCCGTAGGTTTTCACCATGCCGAGCAGACCCATCAGCAGGCCGGATGCCACAATCGCGGGAATGATCGGGACAAAGATATTCGAGAGCAGACGGGCAATGCGCTGGAACGGGTTAAGCTTGCGCGCCGCCAGATCCGCGGCCTCAGATTTACTGGATTCGCCGATCCCCGCCGCCTGAATAAACGCGGCGTATACCTTGTTGACCACGCCCGTACCAAAAATCACCTGCATCTGTCCGGCGTTACGAAAACAGCCTTTTACGCCGTCGACCTTGCCGATAGCCTGCTGATCGGCAAGCGCGTCATCAACCAGCACCAGACGAAGACGCGTTGCGCAGTGCGCCGCGCTGGCGATATTTTCCTTGCCACCGAGCAGCGGAATAAGCTCGCGGGCGATTTGATTAAAATCCATAGATACCTCTGCCTGACTTCTTTTTATGATGTGCGAAACGCTCCCGACTGGCGGGAGCGTGATGGGTTAAAACCAGGTTTCCATCTGGACCCCAAAGTTCCATTCCCCGCCGGCGTTAAAGCCGCTGCTGCCAAAGGCATCATCGCTGGCGTAATGATCCAGTTTGCTGCTCCAGTCCATCCAGGTGGCAAACAGACGCAGCTCCGGACGGCTGAAGAAATCGCCAATTTTGCTCGCTTTTAACGTCGGCGCAAAGGTCAGCTTGTAGAAACTGCCGTTGACGGCGTTGCGGTCCTTATAGCCTTCCGGATTTAAATCCATGTACTGATAGCTTCCCTCAAACGCCAGGGCGAAGTTCTGCGTCACCTCTTTAATCAGGCGGGTGTTGAGCGTCACCCACTCGTAGCTGTCGCCCTTCACGTAGCGATCTTTACTGCTCTGCGCCAGGACGGCGGGCGCAACGCTCCAGCCACCGCCGATTGGCGTGACACCGTAACTTGCGAAGCGCCAGGTATCCGCCTCAGACAGCAGCGCGCCGTCGGAGCCGATGCTTTTCACCTCCGCACCCAGCCCGTGACCATACAGCAGCGCCGTTTTGGCGGTCCCTTCCCGCAGGCCGTAGAAGCTCTCGTTATGCAACCCGACCAGCGCATGAACGCCGGTATTGGCGGCATCGGTTTTGATGAGATCGCCGTTGGTGTCTTTACGGTCGTCGTTATCCTTCGCCCGCAGGCCGCTCACCATCAGCTGGAGCGGTCCGGCGAAGTGGTTCATGCTGAGGATATAGTTCTGAACGTTATTGTCAGTCTGCTCCACGCTGCCGAAGTTGCGGCCGTAGATGGAGAAGTTGCTGCGCAGCGAATCGTTCCATTTCACGTCATAGACGCCGCCGCCGGTACCGGCCAGGAACACCACGTCGGAATCCAGCCAGTGAATGTCAAAGTTATCGCGGTCGAAGCGTTTACCCGCCCAGAAGGTGCTGCCCTTCAGCGCGCCGGTAAAATCAGGCAGATTGCCGAGTTCCGCGAAGGCCTGACGAATATTGAGATCGCTGGTATCGGCTGACCAGTCGTTATAGGTTCTCTGACCGTCGGCCAGCATCGCCTTAAAGCGCGTGGTGGCCCCGTTATCCAGAGTTTGCTTGTGCTCCAGGTTCAGCTCAACGTAGGTGTCTGCTTCATTACCCAGACGCCCTACCGCACCGCCGGTTTCACCGGCCGGGGTCAGATACGGGCCGCTTTTGCTGCTGGAAGCTGCATCGTTCATCAGCAGGCCAGAGCGGGCGTAGCCGTGGAACTCAAACCCGCTGCTTTGATCCGCCTTCTTCTCCAGCGCGGTGGTGCGCTGCGCCACCGCCTGGGCTGTCGTTTGCGTCTGCTGCTGCGCGGCAACCAGCTGCTGGGTTTTTTGTTCTGCATCGGCGGCGCGTTTCTCAGCCACCTGCGCGCGCGTTTCCGCAGCCTGGAGGCGCTGCTCCATGGCGGCAAGACGCGCTTCGATACTTGTCATATCCGTTTGGGCAAAAACAGAGGTACTTCCGGCCAGCATGCCTATCATCACGGCAAGTCTGCGTTTTTTATACATTTTGTCGCATCCCTAAAAGAAGTCATTAAACGTGCTAAATTGCTAAACCGGTTTAGGTTGCTGATACTAAACCTCTGAATTTTGGATCGGCAATCTTTTTTGCTAAACCGTTTTAGTAAGTGTGATCGAGGCGACAATTCAGGCCGCCGGAAGGCGGCCAGTGAAGGACGGAATTACAGTTCGTGCTGCCAGGGCAATGCGGTCATCGCCCCCTTGGCCGTGGTGGCTAATGCGCCGCAGCGCTGGGCTAAGGCGATGACCGGCGTCAGGTCCTGCCCGGCGGCCAGGCCGAAGAGCAGTCCGGCGACGAAGGCATCGCCCGCGCCGGTGGTATCGACACACTCGACGGGCGTTGCCGGATAGTGCTTCACGGCGCCGTCATGCCAGGCAATCACCCCCTCTTTTCCCTGGGTGACCAGCACCAGACGCGCCGGGCAGCGCGCCATCAGCGCGTGCAGACCGACGTTTACCTCTGCATCTCCGGTTAAAAACGCCAGCTCTTCGACGGAGAGTTTCACCACGTCGGCGCTCTGCAGGGCCTGTTCCAGGCAGCGGCGCAGTTCGTTTTCATCCGGCCAGAGATCCGGGCGAATATTGGGATCGAAACTGACGCAACCGCCCGCCTCGCGAATGGCAGCCATCGCCTGAAATGTCGCCGAACGGCTCGGCTCGGCGCTTAACGCTATGGAACAAACGTGCAGCCACTCCCCGGCGCTGAACGTCGGCAGATCGGCGGTTTCCAGAAACAAATCGGCGCTCGGACGCACCATAAAGGTAAACGAGCGTTCGCCGTGCTCGTCGAGATCGACCACCACCGTTGAGGTGCGGTGCGCCGGATCAAGGCGCATCCACTTCACGTCGACCCGCTCGTTGGCTAATGTCTTAGACATAAAACGTCCGAAAGGATCGTTGCCAACTCTGCCGATAAAGGCGCTCTGGCCGCCCAGCCGGGCAATGCCCACCGCGACGTTTGCCGGTGCGCCGCCGGGACACTGCAGCAATCTGCCTTCTCCATCGGGGAGCAGATCCACCACCGCATCGCCAAGAACCCAAATTTTCTTCATGTAATCCTCTTAGCTAAACTATGTTAAACCGTTTTAGCTATTTAAGCACAGGCAGGACGAAGGGGAAATAACGCGGGAGGAAAATTGGCTAACGCACCAGATGCGGCCAGTGAATATCACCGACGCCATTAATCTGCGGGCGGGCAAACAGAAAGCCCTGGAAACGGCGGATACCGGCAGACTCGAGCCAGCACCACTCCTCTATCTTCTCGATCCCTTCGGCCACCAGGGTAATTTCAAGATCGGCGCAACAGCTGACGATGGAGCGCACAATCGCCTGCTTCGGGCCGCTGAGGTGGATATCGCTAACTATCTCCCGGTCGATCTTAATTTTGTCCGGCTGGAACCGGGTCAGCAGCGAAAGACCGGCATAGCCGGAACCAAAATCATCAATCGCCAGACCTACCCCCTCACCGCGAAGCTGTTTAATGGCGCTATTGAACTGGTTGAACCCGGATATCATCTCGTTTTCAGTGACTTCAACGACCACCTGCTCCGGCTGAAGACTATGTTGCTTAATCTGATCGACCAGAAATTCCACTGCGTTGGGGACATTCACCAGCGACATGGGCAGCAGATTGACCGCAATTTTATGGCTGCCAATGCCCAACTTTTCCGCGAGAGCAAAGGCATACGCTTTCGTCTGGAGATCGACTTCGTAGATTTTGTCCGGGTCGAGGGCGCTGAAGAAATGCTCCGGGCTGCCGCCTTCGTTGCCGCGAATAAGGGCTTCAAGCGAACTGATCTTCCCCTCCGAGGGCTCAACGATGGGCTGGAGCGCAAACTGACAGGTTTGGTTGGCCATCAGCCCCAGACGTTCGCCAAAGGGCAACGCCTCGGGTGACAGCGTCCATTTTTCAGGGACGTAGCGTGCGCCCGACACGGCCGGACGTTTGCCCATAATAAAGGTCTGAATAAACTTGAACACCCGATCGTCGGAAGTCAGATAGCTATCCAGCTTGCTGTAATGCAGGATCGACTGCAGCACCTCTTTCGGCGACTGCGTCTGCAGATCGAACAGCAGCATACCGACGTTTTCAAAGCGTCTGCGCGGGCCATAGTCCCGCATCAGTTCCACCACTCCACTGTGCCGCTTATCTTCGCGGATTTTATGGAACAGCTTAACCACGCTCTCTTCCGACCCTTCCAGGATTTGCAGAACGTCACTCCCTTTAGCAAGGAGTACACCGGTAATATTCAGATTTGCGTTACGGCCTCTGGCGCGCTCCACCAGTTCCCGCAGCTCGGTGGAGGGGCGGGATAAATTGAACTGGCTTCGGTAAATCAGGGTCGTCAGCACAAAAATGGGTTCCGATGAGAAAGAGAGGTGCCTTGAAGCTATTATTTAACATACTTAATCAATGCGACCTAACATATTCACACCACAGAGGAACGTTACTTTTCCCCGTCCCCGATCCGGCTATCAATCCTCTCCTGCATGTAGTCGTAGAACGGGTTCGACGTGACCCGCATCAGCGCCTCTTTTCCGACGCTCAACACGGACGTTTCGCCCCAGAGCGCAATTGTCCCCAGACTGATGCCGTAGCGGTTTTTCACCCCTGGCTCACGGCCATAGAGATCGTCATCCGGCGGGAACGGAACCGCAACATGCGACAGCGAATAGACATCCTGCGGCCAGGCCTGCGCAAGCGGCACGACAGTCTCCCGGGTGCTGCCTGCCGGGGTGATTTTCGCCACCGTCGAGAAACTGTGTGCGTCCGCATTGGTAACAATCGTGACACCGTAACGCCTCTGCGCAACCGGCAGCAGCGCCGAGGTTGCCGTCCACGACGACGGTTTGAAAAGCGGACGGAAGCTCGCCGCCTGGTTGATATCAAACACCACCAGCTCGCTGCCGTTTGCCGGAAGCTGGTCAAACAGGCCGGTCACCACCGCGCGGGTGCTGACCGTGGAGTCCATGACCGACTGAAACGCCAGGATCGGCGGCAAATTTGCCAGCCTTTGTTCCCGCGCCGCGCGGCCAATCTGCTCCTGCAGGGCCTTCGTCAGCAGCCACGACTGGCGGGCGGCGTTCACCGGGAACGAGTTATATTTGTACGGATTATATTCCGGAGAGATATTCAGCCACGCCGCTTTGGCAAACGCCGGCAGCAGCGCCGGTAGCCCGGCGAAGCCGGCAAAGCGCGCAAAGGCCGTCACGCCAATCATCGGTGAGAGCAGGATCACCTGCTGCGGTTTACGCAGCGCAGGCGCGTCCAGCGCATCAAGAGCATATTTCATCGCCAGCGCCCCGCCGTTGGAGTAGCCCACCAGATGCAGAGGTACAGCCTCTCCCGCCAGACGCGTGGCTTCCCGCACGGCAAGGCGCGTCGCCGCGAGCCACATTTCCCAGTCGACGTCCGTCAGCGCGCCGGGCGCGGTGCCGTGCCCGGGCAGGCGCGGCACCACGGCCACAAAGCCGTGCTGCTGATAGTTCACCGCAAGGCGCATGACGCTGTAAGGCGAGTCCGTCAGACCGTGCAGCAGCACCACCGCGCCGCGCGGCTTTCCGGCAGGCATCAATACAAACGAGCGGTTGGCATCGGGCGTAAACCGTCCCGGCCACACCAGGCTCTGGCGATAATAGCGGTTTAACGGCGTACGTTCCTCGCCCACTGTTTTCGCCGTCACCGTGCGATCAAGATCGGCGAAAATCGCCTTTTCCCGGGCGAGATACCCGGCAAAATCGGCGTTATCCATCTCGCGGACGGACATCTCATCGGCCCGCCAGGTGTGCCAGAGGTGCAGTTCCGGTCCCTGCTGCGAGAGATAGACCCGAACCGCCAGCAGGACGACCAGGACGATCCCCACGACAATCCCTATTTTCTTTGCAAGCGCCATCAGGCGCACGCTGACTCGCCAGGGCAAATTTGCCATGCCGGGATCCCTTTTATATTCACAGTACATCTATCTTATCAAAAATGTGAACAGGCTGACGTATTCACCAAATTCATACCTGCCGCGTCAGACAGTGCACCAAAAGTGAACTACGCTGCACAAATGTTGATCATTGGTTAAGCAAATATTGCATGAAGTTTACTGCACTGGGGGTTTCACCCGCCCTGTAATCATGGCACGCGTCATGCATTGTTAACCAGGTAACAAAAATTCGGCCATTGACAGCCTGTTAACAGCGAGGCGGTATGACGACGAAACCTGAGATGTTGAGCCGTATCGAAGCGACGTTCAGCCAGCTTACGCCCAGCGAAAAGCGGGTCGGAAGCTGGCTGCTGGCGCACGCGGCGCAAATCCCGTTTGAAACGGCAGAGAGCATCGGTCAGGCGAGCGGGACCAGTGGAATTACCGTCGGACGCTTCCTGCGCAAGCTGGGGTACCGCAACCTGGAAGATGCCAAAAAGAGCCTGCGCGATCCGTATCAGCCCTGGGGCATGAACGAGCGGCTGGACTCCTGGCAGCAGCAGCGCCCCCTTTCCAGCCGCCTTCAGCACGCCCTGTCGCTGGAAGTGGATGCCATCACGCAGGTGTACCAGCTGGCGCAAACGGACGCCTTCCGTCAGGTGGTGCATAACCTCACCTACGCCGATGCGGTGTTTGTGCTGGGGATCCAGTCCACGCGCGGGATTGCCAACGCCTTCTTCAGCCACCTCGAGTACCTCCGCCCGCGCGTGAGCTATTCGGAGGGCGCTTCCGGCAGCTGGGTGGAATCGCTGAACTCGGGGTTTTCGCACCCGTACGTTGTGCTGACCGATACGCGCACCTACTCCTCGATGGCCCGCCAGTACTGCCGCGTCGCCAGCGAGAAAGGCATTCCGCTGGCTTTAATCACCGATATCTGGTGCCCGTGGGCGCGGGATTACCCGATGGATTTACTGCAGGTGAAAACCGATACCGGTCATTTCTGGGATTCACTTGCTCCCGTGAGCTGTCTGTTCAACCTGCTGCTGTCGGGCGTGGTGGAAGCGCTGGGTGATGCGCTCCCGGCGCGGCTGGCGATAAACCGACAATTACAACAAGAGTTTGGTCAATTCGAACGCTAAAGGAGCGGAGATATGCCCGAAGAGAGTGAACTGATTGATGTGGCGAAGACGTTTCCCACGCTGCATATCGATCTGAAGTACGCCACCGCCGACAACATTACCGGCCGCCCGATCTATCAGGAGGCGCTGTGCCTGCTGCATACCGACGCGGCCACCGCGCTGGCAAAGGCCATCAGCATTGCCTCACTGGCCGGGCTGAAGCTGGTGGTGTACGACGCCTATCGGCCGCAGCAGGCGCAGGCTCAGCTGTGGGATGCCTGCCCGAACCCGGAATACGTGGTCGACGTGGCGATTGGCTCCAATCACAGCCGCGGTACGGCCATCGACGTCACCCTGATGGATGAACATAACGCCGTGCTGGATATGGGTGCCGGTTTTGACGAAATGCACGACCGCTCGCATCCGTATCACCCCTCCGTGCCGCCGCACGCCCAGCGCAACCGTCTGCTGTTGAACGCCATCATGTTTGGCGGTGGTTTTGTGGGTATCAGCAGCGAATGGTGGCACTTCGAACTGCCGAACGCCGCCAGCTACCCGCTGCTTGACGACCGTTTTGCCTGTTTTCCCCTGACGCACACTTCTCTTTAAACCTGGAGCACTGCCATGAAAACATCGCTTGTCTCGACTCTGATCGCCGCCACGCTGGCCCTGAGCGCACCGCTGGCGCTGGCTGCCGTCCCGAAAGACATGCTGGCGATCGGTAAAGCCGCCGACCCGCAAACGCTCGATCCTGCCATCACCATTGATAACAACGACTGGACCGTCACCTATCCGTCCTACCAGCGTCTGGTCAAGTACAAGCCGGGCTCTACCGAGGTGGAAGGCGATCTGTCGACAGGCTGGAAGGCGTCTGAAGACCAGAAAGAGTGGACCTTTACCCTGGCGGATAACGCGAAATTTTCCGACGGCACGCCGGTCACCGCCGAGGCGGTAAAACTCTCCTTTGAGCGCCTGCTGAAGCTCGGCCAGGGGCCGTCTGAAGCTTTCCCGAAAGACCTGAAAGTTGATGCCGTCGATGACCATACGGTGAAGTTCACACTCAGCCAGCCCTTCGCGCCTTTCCTCTACACGCTGGCAAACGACGGGGCGTCCATTATTAACCCGGCGGTGCTGAAGGCCAACGCGGCGGACGATGCGCGCGGTTTTCTGGCGCAAAACACCGCTGGTTCCGGGCCGTTTATGCTGAAAAGCTGGCAGAAAGGCCAGCAGCTGATTCTGGTCCCTAACCCTCACTGGCAGGGTGAAAAGCCGCACTTTAAGCGCGTATCGGTGAAAATTATCGGTGAGAGCGCCTCGCGCCGACTGCAGCTTTCCCGCGGCGATCTGGACATTGCCGACTCCCTGCCGGTCGATCAGCTCGCAGCCCTGAAGCAGGAAGGCAAAGTCGCCGTCGCGGAATACCCGTCCCTGCGCGTGACTTACCTCTATCTCAACAACAGCAAAGCGCCGCTCAATCAGGTGGATTTACGTCGGGCCATCTCCTGGGCGACGGATTACCAGGGCATGGTGAAAGGCATCCTGAGCGGCAACGGCAAGCAGATGCGCGGCCCGATCCCGGAAGGCATGTGGGGCTTTGACGCCACGGCAATGCAGTACAGCTTCGATGAGGCCAAAGCCAAAGCGGCGCTGGAGAAGGTCAAAGACAAACCCGCCAGCCTGACCTTCCTCTACTCGGACAACGATCCGAACTGGGAGCCTATCGCCCTCTCCACTCAGGCCAGCCTCGGCAAGATCGGCATTAGCGTCAAGCTGGAAAAACTGGCTAATGCCACCATGCGCGACCGCGTCGGAAAAGGCGATTACGACATTGCCATCGGCAACTGGAGCCCGGACTTTGCCGACCCGTACATGTTCATGAACTACTGGTTTGAATCGGACAAAAAAGGGCTGCCGGGCAACCGTTCGTTCTATGAGAACAAAGAGGTCGATTCGCTGCTGCAGGCGGCGCTGAAAACCACCGACCAGGCGGAACGCACCAAAGATTATCAGCAGGCGCAAAAGGTGGTTATCGACGAGGCGGCCTACGTTTATTTGTTCCAGAAAAACTACCAGCTGGCGATGAACAAAGAGGTCAAAGGCTTCACCTTTAATCCGATGCTCGAGCAGGTGTTCAACATCGCCACCATGAGCAAATAACGGTTCTCGCCGGGGGAAAGCGTATGACGTTCTGGAGCATAGTGCGCCAGCGCTGCTGGGGGTTAATCCTGGTGGTGGCCGGTGTCTGTATTATCACCTTTATTATTTCACACCTGATCCCCGGCGATCCGGCCCGTCTGCTGGCCGGCGACCGCGCCAGCGACGAGATCGTGCAGAACATCCGCCAGCAGCTGGGGCTGGACCAGCCCCTGTATGTTCAGTTTGGCCGCTACGTGGACGCTCTGGCCCACGGCGATTTAGGCACGTCCATCCGTACCGGTCGCCCGGTCGCGGAAGACCTGAAGGCCTTTTTCCCCGCCACGCTGGAGCTGGCCTTTTGTTCTCTGCTGCTGGCGCTGGTCATCGGCGTGCCGCTTGGGATTTTGTCGGCGGTGTACCGCAACCGCTGGCTGGATCACCTGGTGCGTTTAATGGCGATGACCGGGATCTCCACGCCGGCCTTCTGGCTCGGGCTGGGCGTCATCGTGCTGTTCTACGGGCACCTGCAGATCCTCCCGGGCGGCGGCAGGCTGGACGACTGGCTCGATCCGCCGACGCACGTCACCGGGTTTTATCTGCTGGACGCGCTGCTGGAGGGCAACGGTGAGGTCTTTTTTAACGCGCTTCAGCACCTGATTTTACCCTCGCTGACGCTGGCGTTTGTTCACCTGGGGATCGTGGCGCGCCAGGTTCGTTCGGCGATGCTGGAGCAGCTCAGCGAGGACTACATCCGCACCGCGCGCGCCAGCGGACTGCCCGGCTGGTACATCGTCCTGCGCTACGCCCTGCCGAATGCGATGATCCCGTCCATTACCGTGCTCGGGCTGGCGCTGGGCGATCTGCTTTACGGCGCCGTACTGACCGAAACCGTCTTTGCCTGGCCGGGCATGGGCGCCTGGGTGGTGACGTCCATTCAGGCGCTCGATTTCCCTGCCGTGATGGGCTTTGCGGTCGTCGTTTCGCTGGCCTACGTGCTGGTTAATCTGGTGGTCGATCTGCTTTACCTGTGGATTGACCCGCGAATCGGGCGCGGAGGTGCCGAATGATGTTAACGCAGGAAACGCCCGTCCCGGTTAAAACCGCCGGACAACGCATCAACTGGGCAAAGCTGTTCTGGATGCTGCGCCAAAGCCCGCTCACTATCGTCGGCGGCGTCATTATGATGGCGATGCTCTTTCTGATGGTGGCTTCGCCGTGGATTGTGCCGCATGACCCTAACGCGCTGGATCTGACTGCACGCCTGCAGGCGCCGTCTGCACAACACTGGTTTGGTACCGATGAGGTGGGACGCGACCTGTTTAGCCGCGTGCTGACGGGCAGCCAGCAGTCGATTACCGCCGGGCTGGCGGTGGTGGCGATTGCGGGCGGCATCGGCTCGCTGCTGGGCTGTTTTTCCGGCGTACTGGGCGGGCGCGGCGACGCCATCATCATGCGGGTGATGGATATCATGCTCTCCATTCCCTCCCTGGTACTGACCATGGCGCTGGCCGCCGCGCTCGGGCCGAGCCTGTTCAACGCCATGCTGGCGATTGCGATTGTCCGCATCCCGTTTTACGTCCGCCTGGCGCGCGGGCAAACCCTGGTGGTGCGCCAGTTTACCTACGTTCAGGCCGCCCGCACGTTTGGCGCGTCCCGCTGGCATTTGATCCGCTGGCATATCCTGCGCAACGCCCTTCCGCCGCTGATTGTGCAGGCTTCGCTGGACATTGGCAGCGCCATTCTGATGGCCGCCACGCTGGGATTTATCGGCCTGGGCGCGCAGCAGCCGACCGCCGAATGGGGCGCGATGGTGGCCGTAGGCCGTAACTACGTCCTGGACCAGTGGTGGTACTGCGCCTTTCCCGGTGCGGCGATTTTGATTACCGCCGTAGGCTTTAACCTGTTTGGCGACGGTATCCGCGATCTGCTGGATCCGAAATCGGGAGGAAAACAGTGATGACCGAACCGGTATTACGTATTGAGGACCTGCACCTGAGCTTCCCGATTTTTCGCGGTGAGGTCCACGCGCTGAACCACGTCTCGCTGGAGATCGGCAGGGGCGAAATCGTCGGCGTGGTGGGCGAGTCGGGTTCGGGTAAATCCGTGACCGCCATGCTCGCCATGCGGCTGTTGCCGGAAGGGAGCTACCGCATTCATCACGGACAGGTGAAGTTACTCGGCGAAAACGTCCTGACGGCGTCCGAGAAGCAGCTTCGCCAGTGGCGCGGTGCTCGAGTGGCGATGATTTTTCAGGAGCCGATGACCGCCCTCAACCCGACGCGGCGGATTGGCAAACAGATGGTGGAGGTGATCCGCCAGCATCAGCCGCTTTCGCGGCGCGAGGCGCAGCAGAAGGCGATTACCCTGTTGGAAGAGATGCAAATCCCGGACGCGAAGCAGGTCATGGAGCGTTATCCGTTTGAACTCTCCGGCGGCATGCGCCAGCGGGTGATGATCGCCCTTGCCTTCTCCTGCGAGCCGGAGCTGATTATCGCCGACGAGCCGACCACCGCGCTGGACGTTACCGTCCAGCTGCAGGTGCTGCGCCTGCTGAAGCACAAGGCGCGGGCCAGCGGGACCTCGGTGCTGTTTATCAGCCACGATATGGCCGTGGTGTCCCAGCTCTGCGACAGAATGTACGTGATGTATGCGGGCAGCGTGATCGAGAGCGGTGCCACGCAAACGCTGATCCACCGCCCTGTACACCCTTATTCCATTGGCCTGCTGCGGTGCGCGCCGGAACACGGCCAGCCGCGTGCCCCGCTTCCCGCCATCCCCGGGACGGTGCCCAACCTCAGCCAGCTTCCGCAGGGATGCGCGTTTCGCGAGCGCTGCTTTGCAGCCGGGGCGAAATGCAGCGAAACGCCGCGCTTAGCGCCCACTGGCGCAGAAGGCCAACAGGCCGCCTGCTGGTATCCGCAACGGGAGAAACACCATGACTGACGTACTGCTGGAACTGGATAGCGTGCACGTGAACTTTGCGGCGCGCAAAAACTGGCTGGGCCGCGTGACGGAACAGGTCCATGCCCTCAACGGGCTCGATCTTCAGATCCGTCGGGGGGAAACGCTGGGCATTGTCGGGGAATCCGGCTGCGGGAAAAGCACGCTGGCACAGCTGCTGATGGGCATGCTTAAACCCAGCACCGGTGCGTGCCAGCGGGCGCACCACGCGGGCGGTATGCAGATGGTGTTTCAGGATCCGCTCTCGTCTCTCGACCCGCGATTGCCGGTCTGGCGCATCATCACCGAGCCGGTGTGGGTGCAAAAACGCAGCAGCGAGCGCGAGCGCCGTCAGCTGGCGGAGGATCTGGCGCTGCAGGTGGGCATTCGCCCGGAATACCTCGACAGGCTTCCGCACGCCTTCTCCGGCGGGCAGCGCCAGCGCATCGCCATCGCCCGGGCGCTCTCATCCGATCCCGATATTATCGTGCTTGATGAACCCACCAGCGCGCTGGATATCTCCGTGCAGGCGCAAATCCTCAACCTGCTGGTGAACCTGCAACAGCAGCGTAATCTGACCTACGTGTTAATCTCGCATAACGTCTCGGTGGTCAGACACATGAGCGACCGCGTGGCGGTGATGTACCTTGGGCAGATTGTGGAGCTGGGCAGCGCCGGGCAGGTGCTTGGCGAGCCGCGCCATCCCTATACCCGTCTGCTGCTCGACTCGGTTCCCCGCACCGGTGAACCGCTGGATGAAAATCTGGCGTTACGCAAAACGGAGCTTCCCGGCAATCGTCATCTGCCCGAAGGCTGTTTTTTCCGCGACCGTTGTCCGATGGCAACGCAGGGGTGTGAACGTCCCCAGCCGCTACAGCCCTCACGCGAGGGCCGTAACGTCCGCTGCTGGCGCAGTCTGGATTAGATTTGCGCCATTCCGCCGTCCACAAACAGCTCGATGGCGTTAATAAAGCTGGCCGCGTCGGAGGCCAGAAACGCCACCGCTTTACCCACCTCGCCCGGCGCGCCTAAACGCCCCAGCGGTACCTGGGCGGCCAGCGCGTCGTACAGCCCCTGACGGTGTTCTTCCGGCACCAGATCGCCGAGACCTGGCGTTTTGATCGGGCCCGGGCTCACCACGTTGACGCGGATCCCGCTGCCCTGCAAATCCAGCGCCCAGGAGCGGGCAAAGTTGCGCACGGCGGCCTTGCTGGCGCTGTAGACGCTGAAGTTGGCCGTCCCTTTAATGGACACCGTCGAGCCGGTCAGAATAATCGACGATCCGGCGGAGAGCAGCGGCAGCGCCTTCTGCACCGTAAACAGCACCCCGCGAACGTTAGTGCCGAAAATCCGGTCAAACTGCTCTTCGGTGATCGCGCCCAGCGGCAGCATATCGCCGCCACCGGCATTGGCGAACAGGATATCAAGACGGCCTTCTTCTTTTGCTATACGGGCATAAACCTCATCCAGATCGGCAAGCTTTGAGACGTCAGCGCGAATGCCCACTGCGTCAGAAGCAATCTCTGCTACCGCCGCGTCCAGCTCGGCCTGGCGACGCCCGGTGATGTACACCTTCGCGCCCTGCGCCGCCAGCTCTTGCGCCGTGGCAAGACCAATACCGGTGCTGCCGCCGGTGACCAGTGCGATTTTTCCTGCGAGAGTCGTGTTCATGTCATTTACCTTTTGTTGTGTTTGCGTTGGACAAACTTTAGCCCTTGCGGCATTTGTGAAAAACGGGCAAAAATGAAAATGACTATTCACCCACAGAAATAATCAGAGGTCATCATGGACCAGCTCATGGCGATGCGCGCCTTTACGCGGGTGGTGGAGTCCGGCAGCTTTACCCGCGCGGCGGACTCGCTGAATATGCCGATTGCCACGCTGAGCAAGCTGGTCAAATCGCTTGAGGCGCACCTGGAGATACGCCTTCTGCACCGCACCACTCGCCGGGTGGTCGCGACGCCTGAAGGGATGGAATACTACGAAAAAGCGCTCAGGGTCTTGATTGATATCGAAGATATCGACACCTCGTTTCGCGTTTCCCGCGCGACGCCAAAAGGGCATTTGCGGGTTGACGTGGGCGGCTCCACCGCCCGGGACGTGCTCATCCCCCTGCTTCCGGACTTTATGCGGCGCTACCCGGATATCCGCATCGACCTTGGCGTGGCCGATCGGCCGGTCGATCTCATCAGCGGTAACGTAGACTGCGTGATCCGCGGCGGTCCGCTGGACGACTCAACCCTCATCGCCCGTCATCTCGGTAACGCTGAAATGGTCACCTGCGCGACGCCGTGTTACCTGAAAAATCACGGCGTCCCGGCCTATCCGCAGGAGCTATGCAACGGGCATAAGCTGATCAGCTACCTTTCGCCCGTCACCGGGAGGGCATTTCCGTTTCGCTTCCGGCAGAACGGCGAGGCGCTGGAAATCAACATTCCGCACTATCTCGGCGTCAATGAAAGTAATGCCCATCTGGCTGCTGCCGCGGCGGGGCTGGGTATCGTTCAAACCTTTGAGTATTCGGCAAAGTCGTATTTGCAGGCGGGAACGCTGACGGCGATTCTGGGCGGCTGGCGCCCTGCCGCGTATCCGTTTCATGTGGTATACCCGCAGAACCGGCATTTGACGCACAGGCTGAAGGTGTTTATCGCCTGGCTGGCGGAGGTATTCCCCGCCGCGCTGAAGGGATAGCCGGGCGCAAACCCGGCTGCGGCTTAATTGAGCTTATAGTCCAGCGTAATCTCAGCTTTCAGGAGCTGCGAGACCGGACAGCCCGCTTTTGCTTTCTGAATAATGCCGTCGAACTGCTGCGGGGCGATGCCTGGAACGGTCACCTTGCTTTTCAGGGCAACCTTAGTGATGGCAAAGCCGCCGTCGGTTTTATCCAGAGAGACGTCCGCCGTGGTATCAATGGAATCGGCGGTATAACCCGCTTCGCCGAGCATCAGCGACAGCGCCATTGAGAAGCAGGCCGCATGTGCCGCGCCAATCAGCTCTTCGGGGTTAGTCCCCTTTTCGCCTTCAAAGCGGGTATTGAAACCATAAGGCTGTTGATTGAGAACGCCGCTCTCGGTGGAAACCGTACCTTTTCCGCGCTTAATGTCGCCAGACCAGTGTGCCGAACCGTGCTTATGAATAGTCATTCTTGCTCTCCTTTTGGCTTACAAAGGGTTAAGTATAGACTACGCATCTGCCCCACCCTGGAACACAGACAATTCCGGGACTTTCACCTGCTGTACCGACAAAAAGGATAATGATATGGCGCTAAAAATCAGGATGGCCGTTGCCGTCACCACGCTGGCTCTGTCGCTCTCTTCACTGGCGAAAACGCCGGAGAACTTTATCTATACCAGCTCGGGCGATCTCGACGCGGCGTTTCCGCTCGTTGCGCGAAGCGATATCGGCGGCGTGCAGATCGTTTACAACTGGCGCCTGCTGGAACCCGAGAAGGACAACTATGACTTCTCGCGGATTGAACAGGATCTGGCGCGTGTAAATGCCGCCGGAAAAAAACTCTTTATTCAAATCCAGGATCGTTTCTTTGAGTCGGACGCCCGCTACGTTCCGGACTATCTGATGCATGACACGCAGTACGGTGGCGGGATTGCGCCGCAGTTCGATAACCCCGGCGAAGGCAAGCCGGTCGGGTCAGGATGGGTGGCGCGTCAGTGGGATCCTGCCGTGCGCCAGCGCTACCAGGCGTTGCTGGCCGCCCTCGCGAAACGCTTTGATGGCAAGGTGTAAGGGGTAAACCTGCCCGAAACCGCCATTGATATCGACGAAAAAAATCCGCCCGCCGGATTTACCTGCGACAGCTATTTCGCAGGTGAAATGGAAAACCTGGACTTTGCGCGAAAGGCTTTTCAGAAATCACACGTGGTGCAGTACGTGAACTTCTGGCCGTGCGAATGGGATAATGACCACAACTACATGCGGCGACTGTTTGCGTATGCCAGCGCCAACAATATAGGCCTGGGTGGGCCGGACATTGTTCCCAACCGCAAGGCACACATGAAGAATGCCTATCCCTTCTTCCATAAAAATAAACAGACGCTGCCGCTCATCGCCATGGCGGTTCAGGAACCGACCCTGACCTATAAGAATCCTCAGACCGGCAAACCGTTTACCAAAGCGGAATTTGTCCGCTTCGGCGAAAGTTATCTCGGTGCCGATATTATTTTCTGGAGCACGACGTCTCCCTGGCTAAAGGCGAAGTAATCCCTTCTTATGCCAGGTAGCGCGACAGTTCGTCAAGGAACACGCGCAGCGCGGCAGGCTGGTATTCCCGGGACTGATAAATACCATGGATGGCAAGCGGTTTCGGCTCCAGCGCCTCCAGTATCGGCACCAGTAATCCCTGTTCCAGCGCGGCACGCGCTTCGCGCTCCGGCAGCATGGCGATACCGCAGTGCTTAATCGCCGCGTCCATCAACAGCGAAGAGATGCTGGCGCTCAGGTTGCCGCTGACGGCCACGCTCAGGCTTTCCCCTTCCGGCGTCAGAAAGTGCCAGGACTGCCCGGCGAAAAAGCTGTAGTGCAGGCAGTTGTGCTGCGCTAATTCTTCAAGGCTCATGGGGGTACCGTGCTGTGCAAGATAGTCCGGCGAGGCGCAGAGCACCGACCGACACTCCCCCACCCGGCGGGCAATCATGCCGGGTTCGGGGTTATCGGTAATGCGCACGGCGACATCAATGCGCTCTCCCACCAGGCTGACCGGGTGGTTATTCACGTCCAGCTCGATGCGCAGCTGCGGGTAACGCAAGAGCAGCTCAGGCAGGACCGGCGCAATCAGGTGCATGGCGGTAAAGTGCGCGCAGGCGACCCGCAGGGTGCCGGACGGGAGATCTTTCTCCGACTGGCCTTCGATTTCCTGCGAGATCTGCGAGAGCGTCCGCGTTTTTTGCAGCACCTTCTCCCCTGCCGCGGTCAGCGTCAGCTTGCGCGTGGATCGGTTTACCAGCCGCGTTCCCGCCCACTTCTCCATTTGCTCAAGGTAGCGGCTCACCATCGGTCTGGAAATGCCCAGCGCGCGGGCCGCCGCGCTCAAGCTTCCCAGCTCGCATATCCGGTTATAGACCTGAGCGGCGATAACGCGATCCATATAAGCTCCATTTGCTCGATTTATGAAACTAAGCATGTCCTGTTTCAGGAATTCTGGCAAATGCAAATATCCGTACAATAGAGGCATTCCTGAACAACAGAGACAACAGCATGAAATTTACTCACCTTGCCCTGCTTTCCACCCTCTTCACACCGGCTGTTTTTGCCGCGCCGTTAACCATTGATACCTGGAACCCGCAGGAAAAAGGCATTTTCCCGGTCTCCTCCACGCTGGTTTCCGGCCCGAAAGAAGCGGTGCTGTTTGACGCGCAGTTCAGCGTGAAAGATGGGGAAGCGCTGGTAGAAAAAATTCGCCGCAGCGGTAAGACCCTGAATAAGATTGTGATCACCTCCGGCGATCCGGATTTCTATTTTGGCCTGCAGCCGCTGGTCAAAGCCTTCCCGAATGCCAAAGTGGTGGCCACGCAGCATGTGGTTGACCATATTAAAGCCACCAAAGACGCCAAGCTCGCCTTCTGGGGCCCGCAGATGAAGGACGGCGCGCCAACGGAGCTGGTCGTCCCGCAGGTGATTGCCTCCACCACGTTCATGATTGACGGTGAAAAGGTCGATATCGAACAGCCAGACAGCTACGCGGCCTACGTGTGGATCCCGTCAGCAAAAACAATCCTCGGCGGCACCGGGGTAGCCTGGGGTATTCACGTCTGGACGGCAGACACCCAGACGGCGGCAAGCCGCAAGCAGTGGCAGGAAACGCTGGAGAATATGGCCGCGCACAGGCCTGAACGCGTGATCCCAGGCCACTATCTGGGCAACCCACCAGCGGGCACTGGCGCGATTGATTTTACCCGCGACTATCTGCAGCGCTTTGAAAAGGCCTTATCCGCGCATAAAGATTCCGCAGGCGTCATCAGCACCCTGAAAAAACAGTATCCGAACCTGGCTGACGAAAGCTCGCTGGAATTAAGCGCCAGGGTGAATACCGGCGAAATGAAGTGGTAATTTAAAATCTGCTCCTGCTATATTTCCGCAATAGCAGGAGCACCGCCAAAATATCCACGCTGTTACCCTTCGATATATCCACACCTTTTAAAAGCGCATAAAAGCATGCACTTATGTCATTTTTATTTCTAAGATGAATCTGAACCACAACCGGGGAAATATTTGCCATTCTGTTTATGAATTAAATTTTTTGCGAGCCGTACCATTAAACAGACAACGACACGGAGGCAGCATGTTTACTTATTACCCGGCTAATACCGCAGCAGCACAACCTGAACTCGTTAACGCGATTGCGCAGGGTCTTCACGCCGAGCACGGTGCTGTGACTGAAGATGACATTTTGATGGAACTGACCAAATGGGTGGAATCCACGGATAATGACATCCTCAGTGACATCTACCAGCAGACTATTAACTACGTCGTCAGCGGGCAGAACGCACCCTTGTAAAAACCTGCTAAGCTGGATCTGCAACCTAAGGGGTTACATTTCGTTTGCGTAAGCAAACTGGTCCTTAAAACTATCAACAGGATTGAGGAGTTAACATGAAATCGAACCGTCAGGCACGCCATATTCTGGGACTGAACTACAAGCTTTCAAATCAGCGTAAAGTGGTGATTGAAGGCGACCACGAAACGCAGGTCACGCACGCCACCGGCAGAAAACGCCACGCCGGCAAGTAAGTTCCAGACTGAGATCCAGAACACCATCGGTAATCCCGATGGTGTTTTTGTTTATGTGTTGCGGTAATTAATATTTAGCTCCTTTATAATACCGCCTGACCGCACCCCATCGCACAGGCCAGAAAGATGACAAACAGCAGTGTCAGGGACGGATCTTCATAAAAAGAGTGAGTGACATGGACAACAAACTGAAAAAACATCGTTCCTTATACATCCCATACGCCGGACCGGTTTTACTCGAATTCCCCCTGCTCAACAAAGGCAGCGCCTTCAGCATGGAAGAGCGCAGCAGCTTTAACCTGCTGGGTTTACTGCCCGAAGTGGTTGAAACCATAGAAGAACAGGCGGAGCGCGCGTGGATCCAGTATCAGGGTTTCAAAACCGAAATCGACAAGCACATCTACCTGCGCAACATTCAGGACACCAATGAAACCCTCTTCTATCGCCTGGTGCAGAACCATCTCGAAGAGATGATGCCGGTGATCTACACCCCGACGGTGGGTGCGGCCTGCGAGCGTTTCTCAGAGATCTACCGTCGTTCACGCGGAGTTTTCATCTCCTATCAGAACCGCCACAACATGGACGATATTCTGCAGAACGTGCCGAACCACAATATCAAAGTGATTGTGGTGACCGACGGCGAACGTATTCTCGGCCTCGGCGACCAGGGCATTGGCGGGATGGGGATCCCAATCGGTAAACTCTCTCTCTACACCGCCTGCGGCGGCATCAGCCCGGCGTATACCCTGCCGGTGGTGCTGGACGTCGGGACCAACAACCAGCAGTTGCTCAACGATCCGCTCTATATGGGCTGGCGCCATCCGCGCATTACCGACGACGAGTACTATCAGTTTGTCGACGACTTCATCCAGGCCGTGAAGCACCGCTGGCCGGACGTTCTGCTGCAATTTGAAGACTTCGCGCAGAAAAACGCGATGCCGCTGCTGAACCGCTATCGCGATGAGATCTGCTCTTTTAACGACGACATCCAGGGCACCGCAGCCGTGACCGTGGGTACGCTTATCGCTGCCAGCCGCGCAGCCGGCAGCCAGCTTAGCTACCAGAAAATCGTCTTCCTGGGCGCAGGCTCTGCGGGCTGTGGTATCGCCGAGCAGATCATCGCCCAGACGCAGCGCGAAGGCTTAAGCGAAGAGCTGGCCCGCTCCCGCGTCTTTATGGTTGACCGTTTCGGCCTGCTGACCGACGCTATGCCGAACCTGCTGCCGTTCCAGAACAAGCTGGTGCAGAAGCGCGAGAACCTGAAAAACTGGGATACCGACAACGAAGTCCTTTCCCTGCTGGACGTGGTGCGCAACGTGAAGCCGGATATTCTGATCGGCGTTTCCGGGCAAACAGGTCTCTTCACCGAAGAGATTATTCGCGAGATGCACAAACACTGCGAACGCCCTATCGTGATGCCGCTTTCCAACCCGACCTCCCGCGTGGAAGCGACGCCACAGGACATCATCGCCTGGACCGAAGGTAACGCGCTGGTCGCGACCGGCAGCCCGTTCGACCCGGTGGTGTGGAAGGATAAAACCTATCCGATTGCCCAGTGCAACAACTCCTATATCTTCCCGGGCATTGGTCTGGGCGTTATCGCCTCCGGCGCGTCCCGCATTACCGATGAGATGCTGATGTCGGCGAGCGAAACCCTCGCGGGCTACTCTCCGCTGGTCAACAACGGTGAAGGGCTGGTGCTGCCGGAGCTGAAAGACATTCACAAGGTGTCGCGCGCTATCGCGTTCGCGGTAGGTAAAATGGCGCAGCAGCAGGGCGTGGCGGTGAAAACCTCTGCCGACGCGCTGCAGCAGGCCATTGACGACAACTTCTGGAAGCCTGAATACCGCAGCTATCGCCGTACCTCGATTTGATTCACTACAACTGTTCCCTCTCCCTGTGGGAGAGGGTCAGGGTGAGGGCAACAGACCGCACCATCGAATACCCGCTAGCCAAACCCCTTTTCCCCCGCTACACTCCCTTCATCCATTAACCTACTGAATATATAAGGAGGCCAATTATGCTGTATCGTGAAATTTTCAATGTTTCACATACATTTGGTGATCGCACCAGCTCAAGCGTTATCGGTATCGTGCTGCGATAACTTCTGCTTGAGCGAAGACACCACCCCCTGAAATCCCTTCTCTCGGGCTTACTGAGTTATCGTCAGCGATGTTTGACGAGGCATAAACATGCCTGTAACTCTTGGGTAAGCAACAATGAGCACTTTACTCACTGCACAATTTTTACGCGTTGATACGGCGTTTGGCACGCTCTTCGACTCACTCTCCTTTACGCTGAAAAAAGGCGACCGTATTGGCCTGCTGGGCGACAACGGCTGCGGTAAAAGCACGCTGCTGAAGGTGCTGGACGGCACTGACTCCCCCGCCGCCGGAACGGTCGCGCTGGCCGGACACTGCCTGATGGCGCGCGTGGAGCAACATCTTCCGGACGCCATTTTCCCGCTGACCATGCTGGATGCCGTACTCGCACAGCTGCCTTTTGCCGAGCGCGATAGCCTGTGCTGGAAAGCCGAAACGCTGCTGGCAGGCATGGGCTTCACGCCGCAGGATATGATGCTGCAATCCGCCACGCTGAGCGGCGGGCAGCACACCCGCCTGCTGCTGGCGCGGGCGCTGATTCACGAGCCAGACCTGCTCCTGCTCGATGAACCCAGCAACCACCTCGATTTGCCGACCATGCTCTGGCTGGAACACTTTCTGCAGAACTGGTCAGGCAGCTTCGTGCTGGTCTCGCATGACCGACAGCTGCTGGATGCCGTCACTAACGGCAGCTGGATCCTGCGCGATAAAACGCTGCACTACTTCGCCCTTCCCTGCACGGCGGCCCGCAAAGCGCTTGAAGCAAAGGATGAAAGCGACGCGCAGCGCCACAAGGCGGAGCAAAAGGAGATCGACCGCGTGACCGCCAGCGCGAAGCGGCTGGCGACCTGGGGCAAGGTTTACGACAACGAAGACCTGGCCCGCAAAGCCAAACAGATGGAAAAACAGGTCGAACGGCTGAAGGAGAGCCAGACGGCGCTTACGGCAGGCAGCCAGTGGACGTTAGCCCTGCGCGGCGACGCGCTGCGGGCCGACCGTTTACTGGAGATGGAAAATCTCAGCGTCCCGCCTGCACCCGGGCTACCACCGCTGTTTAACATCGAGATGGCGCGGCTAAAAAGCGGCGATCGCGTGGCGATTGTTGGTCGTAACGGCTGCGGAAAATCGTCGCTGATGAGGCTTATCTGGCAACAGTTTGCCGATGAGTCCGCAGACAGCGGGTTGAAAATCCATCCGCGCGTGTCGCCAGGCTATTACGACCAGACGCTTCACCAGCTTGCGGACAACGCCACGCTGCTCGACGCGCTGGAGCCTTTCGCTCCGGATCCGCAGAACCGCAAAATGGCGCTGATAAGCGCGGGTTTCCCGTGGGCGCGTCACGGGCAAACGGTCAGCACGCTCAGCGGCGGCGAGCGCTCGCGCCTGCTGTTCGTTGGCCTGACGCTTGCCCGCTATAGCCTGCTGATGCTGGATGAGCCGACCAACCACCTCGACATGGAAGGCAAAGAGGCGCTGGCGCAAACCCTTCAGCAGTTTGAAGGCGGCGTCCTGCTGGTCAGCCATGACCGTCAGCTAATTTGCCAAAGCTGCAACCGTTTCTGGCTGATTGAAGAGGGAAAGCTGAGCGAGTGGCACGATGCAGAAGCGGTGTTTGAGCGCCTGCGTGAAAGCGCGGGGCTGGGGACATCCACCGCGCCCGCCATCGACGCGGCGACGGTTCAATCCTCGCCGTATGACGATCTGCTCGAACGCCTGGTCGCGCTGGAAACGCTGCTGGAAGACGATCTGGCGCGTAAGCCGAAGCATCAAAAGCCGCATCTGCAGGCGCAATGGCGTAAAGAGATAGAGGAGATAGAGGCACAGCTGTAAGTCTGCGCCCGGCGAGTCTCTCGTCGGGCCAGTATTTTCCCCCTAAATTATTAGAGGAACGCCGTATTCTTATTCTGAAAAAGGATTAAATAATGACATTATGTTGCCGTTGCCTTGCATTACAGCGCCAAACCACTAATCCTTGAGGGGTATTACACCTGCTATGCAGATACTCATCATGAACAAGGAGATACACATGAAGGCTGCTGTTGTCACTCAGGATCATCAGGTTAATGTCACCGAAAAAACCTTACGCTCGCTAAAGCACGGGGAGGCCCTGCTGAAGATGGAATGCTGTGGCGTATGCCATACCGATCTCCACGTGAAGAACGGTGATTTTGGCGATAAAACCGGGGTTATCCTGGGCCACGAAGGGATTGGTATCGTAAAAGAAGTCGGCCCAGGCGTGAAGTCGCTGAAAGTCGGCGATCGCGCAAGCGTGGCCTGGTTTTTCGAAGGCTGCGGCCACTGCGAATACTGTAATACCGGCAACGAAACCCTGTGCCGCGACGTGAAAAACGCCGGTTACTCCGTTGACGGCGGCATGGCGGAAGAGTGCATCGTTACCGCGGACTACGCCGTAAAAGTGCCAGACGGTCTGGAATCCGCTGCGGCCAGCAGCATCACCTGCGCCGGCGTCACCACCTATAAAGCGGTGAAGGTGTCGGGTATTAAACCGGGCCAGTGGATCGCAATCTATGGTCTGGGCGGTCTGGGCAACCTTGCGCTGCAGTACGCCAAAAACGTCTTTAACGCCAAAGTCATCGCTCTCGACGTTAACGACGAACAGCTGAAGCTGGCGGCCAGCATGGGTGCGGATTTAACCATCAACTCCCGCAGCGAAGATGCCGCGAAAATTGTGCAGGAGAAAACCGGCGGCGCGCATGCCGCTGTCGTTACTGCCGTCGCAAAAGCGGCCTTTAACTCAGCCGTTGACGCCGTGCGTGCCGGTGGCCGCGTGGTCGCGGTTGGCCTGCCGCCGGAAGCGATGAGCCTCGACATTCCGCGTCTGGTGCTGGACGGCATCCAGGTGGTAGGTTCCCTGGTCGGCACCCGTCAGGATCTGCAGGAAGCCTTCCAGTTTGCCGCTGAAGGTAAGGTGGTGCCGAAAGTCACGATGCGTCCAATCGAGGACATCAACGCCATCTTTAAAGAGATGGAACAGGGCCAGATCCGTGGCCGTATGGTGATCGACTTACGTTCGTAAACACCTTTTGCCGGGTAATGGCTATGCCTTACCCGGCTCATAACTACGACGAACGACGAACTGAAATCCACTCCTGAACCTCAATCTGGAAGGTGTCCGGCGCCTTTCGGTACATTTTGCGCGCCAGGTCGAGAATAGTATGACGCGCGAGCTCCTCTTCCATCCGCTGCTGCGCACTGTCCATTACTGAACGTACTCCGCACGGGCCGTCGCATACCCAGGCGGGAGGGGTTTCATCAAACACGGCCAGCCGCTGGCGCACTTCACGACATTCAAACATATTTTTCTCGCCGTCAATGGCATGCGCCACATCCAGCACGCTGATCAGCTCCGCCGGACGCGCCAGCTTAAAGCCCCCGCCCTTGCCTTCCGTACTGATGACCAGCCCGGCGCGCGACAGGCGCGTAAAAATTTTTCCAAGATAATCATACGGCACGCCCTGCAGGGCAGCCATCTCCCGGACGCTCATCTCACGCTCGTTGCCCTTCGCATCCACCATACACATCAGGCTGTGAATGCCGTATTCCACACCGGAACTGTAAAACGCCATGGTTCACTCCGAATCATTGTTCGCAGCAGTATAACGTTTTTTAACTCAGAAAGAAGTTGTCGCAGTTAACTCCGACAAGTATAGTGGCAGTTATGTCAGGTATACAGCCTGCCGTTCAAAAGGATCGAGTATGAAAAAGCAGATATTAATTGTGGGTTGCGGGTTTTCTGGTATGTGGGCTGCGGTCAGCGCCGCGCGCCTGTCGGCGCAGCAGGAAAAAGACAGCCTTAAAATTGCCGTACTGGCCCCCGAGCCTGAACTGCGTGTTCGCCCACACTTCTATGAGGAGAACGTGTCAACGCTGGTCGCCCCATTAACAGACCTGTTTGCTGAGCTTGATATTACGTTCATCGCCGGACACGCAGAACAGATTGATACCGCGAAGAAAACCGTTTCATACCGGACGTCGCATGGCGATCGTGCTACGGCTTCCTTCGACCGGCTGATTCTCGCTACGGGCAGCCAGACCAAACGCCCACCGATTGCCGGCCTGGCTGACTACGCCTTCGATATCGACCAGTTGGAAACTGCACAGGCATTCGAGCGTCACCTGGACTCGCTGGCGTTACGCCCCTCAACGCCTGAACGCAACACCGTGGTAATCTGCGGAGGCGGCTTTACCGGCATTGAGCTGGCAACGGAGTTGCCTGCCCGGCTGCGCTCCCGTCTTGGGGATGATACAGAGATTAAAATAGTCGTAGTTGAAAGAGGGCCAGTCATTGGCGGCCGCTACAGTGAAGCACTACGTGAAACCATTGCGGAGGCGAGCCAGGCGCTGGGCGTTGAATGGCGATTAGACAGTGAAGTTGAAGCCGTTGATGCCCACGGGGTAACGCTGAAAAATGGTGAACGTATTGCTACTGCGTCCGTCGTCTGGACCGCCGGCGTAGAGGCCAACCCTCTTAGCCTGCAGATTGACGGTGAACGCGATAGCCAGGGTCGCCTGGTCGTGGCAGAGACGTTACAGGTTCCGACGCATCCGGACGTCTATGCTACTGGCGATATGGCTCACGCCAAAACAGACGATGCGGGCAATACGGCACTGATGACCTGCCAGCACGCGATCCAGCTAGGGAAATTTGCCGGACACAACGCGGCGGCCAGCCTGCTGAACATTGAACCTTATCCTTATCGTCAGGTGAATTACGTAACCTGCCTGGACCTGGGGGGCTGGGGTGCGGTTTATACAGAGGGCTGGGATCAGGCCGTTAAATCAGTGCGGGATGAAGCCAAGAAGATCAAGATTGCCATCACTAACGAGCTGATCTACCCCCCGGCAGCCGATAAAGCGGTTGCGTTTGCCGCCGCAGACCCGCTGGCGAAATTCGTTTAATTCCCAGCCTGTGCCCCCCTGACGGGGCGCTTTTATAGCCATTTTCCGGCAATCCTTATCTTAATTCCTTGGTTCCCTTGTTTTCCTCCGCGCCCGATGATGAATCCGACGCTAACAAGAAGATAACAAAGGAATTCACCATGCAAATCCCATTTCGTCTGCCGCTGCTGACGGCGCTGATTCTGGCGACAACCGCAGCCTGGGCCGCAGATGCGCCCGTCAAAGGCGGCACGCTGATTTATCTGGAGCAACAGGCGCACACCAACCTCTATCCGCCTGCCGGTGGCTTTTACCCGAACGGCGGCATTCTGAATCAAATCACCGACAAACTGACGTGGCAGAACCCAAAAACGCTGCAGGTGGAACCCTGGGTGGCCGAAAGCTGGACCACCAACGCCGATAAAACCGAATACACATTTAAGCTTCGTCCTGGCATCACCTTCTCCGACGGCACGCCGCTGGACGCCAACGCCGTGGCGAAAAACTTTGATACCTACGGTTTAGGCAATAAGGCGCAGCGCCTGCCGGTGTCAGAAGTGATCAATAACTACGATCGCAGCGAAGTCATCGACCCGCTGACCGTGAAGTTCTACTTCAAAAAACCGTCGCCGGGGTTCCTGCAGGGCACCGCCACCATTGGCTCGGGTCTGGTCTCGCTCAGCACGCTGAAGCGCAACTTCGAAGAGCTGGGAGATGCCCGCCACATCATTGGTTCCGGCCCGTTTGTGGTGAAGGACGAGAAGCTGGGTCGTGAAGTGACGCTCGAAGCCCGCAAAGACTACCAGTGGGGACCGAAAAACCTGGCGCAGCAGGGGCCCGCTAATCTCGATGGCATCAAGTTTATCGTCACTCAGGAAGACAGCGTGCGCGTCGGCGCCCTGCTGGCCGGTCAGGCCGACTTTATTCGCCAGGTGCAGGCGTATGACGAAAAGCAGGCGACCGATCAGGGCTATAAGATCTACGCCGCCCCGACGCGCGGGGTGAACGACAGCATCAGCCTCCGCCCGGATAACCCGCTGGTCTCCGATATTCGCGTTCGCCAGGCGCTGCTGCATGCCACCAATGCAAAACAGGTGGTCGAGACCCTCTTCTCGGCCAACTATCCGCAGGCGAAGTCGGTGATTGCCGGTTCCGCCGCAGGCTTTGTCGATCTCAGCGACAAATTGACCTTTGACCCGGCAAAAGCCAACCAGCTGCTGGACGAGGCGGGCTGGAAAGCAGGCGGCGACGGGATCCGCGCCAAAGACGGCCAACGTCTGGCGCTGACGGTGTATGAATCCCTGCCGCAGCCGCAAAACAAAGAGGTGCTGCAGCTGGTTGCCCAGCAGTGGCGCCAGGTGGGCGTGGCGCTGAGCGTCAAAGCCGGAGACGCAGGCAGCCGCACGCTGGATAACCTTGACCCGCTGAAAACCCCGTTAACCGTCTCCGAAGTAGGACGCGCCGATCCGGACGTGGTGAAAAGCATGTTCTACCCGGCTAACCGCGACGCGCTGCTGCAAAAAGGCGGATCCAGCGACAAGGTCAAAAACTTCCGTGACGACAGGCTGAATGCGCTGCTGGTGAATATTTCGGCTGAGGTCGACCCGCAAAAACGCCTGCAGCTGACGGGAGACGCCCAGCGCTACCTGCTGGATAACGCCTACGTCATTCCGATTTTCGAGGAGCCGCAGGTCTTCGCCGGTGCGCCGTGGCTGAAAGGCGTCAATTTTGAAGCGGTAGGCCGCCCGTCGTTCTACGGCGCGTGGATTGAGAAACACTGAGGAGCTGACGATGCGCCACGCACTTCTTCAACGCTTTGGGCACGGGCTGCTGGTACTGTGGGCCGCCTTTACCCTCTCGTTCGTGTTGCTCCAGGTGCTGCCGGGCGACGCGGTGCTGATTAAATTTCAGAACCCGGACCTGGGCTTAAGCCCGGCGCAAATCGAGGAGATGCGCGTGGCCTACGGCGCGGACAGCCCGCTGTGGCAGCAATACGGCCACACGCTGCTGGCAATGCTGCGCGGGGATTTCGGCTATTCGCTACAGGCAGGCGTGCCGGTCAGCGAGCTGATTGCCAGCAATCTGCCGGATACCCTGAGCCTCGCCCTGCCCGCGTTTGTGCTCGCGGTCCTGCTGGCCTTTGCGCTGGCCTTTGCATCGCGTCTGCCGGGTCTGCGCTGGCTGAGCAACACCCTTCAGTCTCTGCCGGTCCTGTTTATCTCCTTACCGACGTTCTGGCTGGGGATTGCCCTCATCCAGCTTTTTTCTTTTCAGCTGCGGCTGATCCCGGTGATTAACCCGACGCCGCTGCAGGGGCTGATCCTGCCGATCGTGACCGTCGCGATCCCGATCTCCGCCCCGCTGGCGCAAATTCTGATGCGCAGTCTGGACCAGGTGGCGACGCAGCCTTTTGTCGCCGTCGCCCGTGCCAAAGGGCTGAGTGAAACCGCCGTCCTGTGGCGCCACGTTACCGGCAACGCCCTGCTGCCGGTCCTGAACATTGCCGGGCTGCTGCTGGGCGAGCTGATTGCCGGGGCGCTGATCACCGAAACCGTATTTGGCCGCAGCGGGCTCGGGCAGCTGACCCAGCAGGCGGTGAATAATCAGGATATCGCCGTACTTCAGGCGGTGGTCATGATTTCCGCCCTCGGTTTTGTCCTGATCAATCTGCTGGTGGATCTGCTGATGCCGCTGCTGGATCCCCGTCTGCAAACCATTACCGGAGGTGCATCATGAGTCTGGTCGATTACGCGGCCGCCGCGCGAAAACGCGTTCCAGCGTGGCAGGGAGTGGAATGGCAGCCGGGGCTATGGCTGGCATGGGCGGTGATTATTCTCGCCGCTTTTGCCGCCGTGGCGCCCGGCCTGTTAACCCACTTCAGCCCGATTGAGGGCATCGCCGGGGCACAGCGCCTGGCACCGCAGGCTGGTCACTGGCTCGGGACCGATCAGCTTGGCCGCGATGTTTATACGCGTATCGTTTATGGCGCCTCCCATTCCCTGAGCGCGTCGCTGGCCGCCGTCACGATGGGTTTGGTGGTAGGCACCGGCTTAGGGGTGGTTGCCGGGGCGTTTGCCGGGCGCGTCGAGTCTCTGCTGATGCGTTTCGTCGACGTGCTGCTGTCCATCCCGTCTCTGCTGCTCTCGCTGACGGTGATTATTCTGCTCGGATTTGGCACCGTTAACGCCGCGATTGCCGTCGGCGTGGCCTCTATTGCCAGCTTCGCCCGCCTCGCGCGCGGTGAAGTCGTGCGCATCCGGCACACGGATTATGTCGAAGCGGCGTTTGGCAGCGGCGGGACGTTTTTCGCCGTGCTGTGGCGACATATCCTGCCCAACGCGTTAACCGCCGTCCTGGCTTTTGCCACGCTGCAGTTTGGTCAGGCCATCCTGGCGCTCTCCACGCTGAGCTTTCTCGGCTACGGCACCCCGCCGCCGGTGCCGGAATGGGGCTTACTGATTGCCGAAGGCCGTAACTATCTCTCTACCGCCTGGTGGCTCACCACCTTCCCCGGCGTGGTCGTCATCGCCGTGGTGCTGGCCACCAACCGTATCAGCCAACAGTTCAGCGGAGGTCGCTAATGACCGTGCTCTCAGTGGAAAATTTGACGATTAGCTACCGTACCGCGCGCCAGTGGCGAGAGGTGGTGCATAACGTCAGCTTCACGCTCGGGCGAGGGGAAATGCTGGCGTTTGTCGGCGAATCCGGGTCCGGCAAAACGACCACGGCGCAGGCAATCATTGGCCTGCTGGCCGATAACGCCCGGCGCGATGCGGGAAAAATATCGCTCAACGGCGAGGAGATTAGCCGATGGTCCGCAAAGCGTCTCGATACCCTTCGCGGGGCGCGAATTAGCCTGGTTCCGCAGGATCCGGGTAATTCGCTCAACCCGGTGAAGACCATCGGTGCGCAGGTCGGAGAAATCATTCAGCTCCACCAGAAGGTGACCCGCGCCGAGCGCGACGAGCAGGTGCTCGCCCTGCTGACAAAGGTCGGCCTGAGCCATCCCGAACAGCGCATGATGCAGTATCCCCATCAGCTCTCCGGCGGGATGAAACAGCGCGTGCTGATTGCCATCGCCATTGCCCTGCGTCCGGACGTGATCGTTGCCGATGAGCCCACCAGCGCCCTGGATGTGACGGTGCAAAAACGCATTCTCGATCTGCTGGATATCCTGCGCCGGGAATCGGGTACCGCCGTTCTGTTTGTCACCCACGATCTGGCGCTGGCCGCACAGCGCGCGGACAGGCTGCTGGTGTTTCGCGATGGCGAGGTTCAGGAACAGGGCAACACCGCCGATATCGTCCGCACGCCGCAGCACGCCTACACCCGCCAGCTGCTGAGCGATCTCCAGGGCCAGCGCCTGACCATCGCCCCGGTTGCTGGTCTCCCGCTCGCGTCCCCGGCCATTCGCGCCCGGGCCATCAGCAAGCAATTCTCCCTGGGCAAAGGTCATCAGCTTCAGGCGCTGGATCGGGTGACGTTTGACGTCAGGCGCGGCAGCACGCATGCACTGGTCGGTGAATCCGGCTCCGGGAAAACCACCCTCGCCCGTATTCTGCTGGGTTTTGAACAAGCCGACAGCGGACAGGTCATCATTGATGATATTGATGCCACCGCGCTCAGCCGCGAGGCCCGTCGTCAGCTGCGCCAGAAGATACAGTTTGTTTACCAGAATCCGTTCGCCTCTCTCGACCCGCGTCAGACGCTGTTTGACATCATCGAAGAGCCCCTGAAGAACTTTTCTCGCCTCGGCAAGACGGAGCGAAAGGTCCGGGTGGAGACCGTGGCGCAGCGGGTTGCCCTGCCCGTCGAACTCCTGAGCCGCACCGCCCGGGAGCTTTCAGGCGGACAGCGTCAGCGCGTTGCCATCGCCCGGGCGCTGATCCTGGAGCCGACCATTCTGGTGCTGGACGAAGCCACCTCCGCGCTGGACGTCACCGTGCAGGCGCAGATTCTGGCTCTGCTTCAGCAGCTGCAGCAGCAGCTGGGATTGACCTACCTCTTTATCACGCACGATCTGTCTACCGTCCGCCGGATCGCCCACAGCGTCACGGTGCTGCGCAGCGGTCAGGTGGTCGAACAGGGCGATGTCAGAACCTTATTCGCGTCGCCGCAGAACGATTATACCCGCGAGCTGATTGACGCCATTCCCCATTTTTCACCCGCTACGGAGGAGTTCGCATGACGCGAAAACGCCTGGGATTTTTCACCCGCCTGCTTGACGACGCTGCGCCAAAGGAGCGCTATCGTCTGGCAACTGAACAGATCCGCCACGCCGAACGCCACGGTTTTGACAGCGCCTGGATTGCCCAGCACCACTTCCACGAAAGTGAAGGCGGCCTGCCGTCGCCGCTGCTGTTTCTGGCGCACGTAGCCGCGCATACCGAAAACATCCGACTGGGCACGGCTATCATCACCCTGCCGATGGAAAACCCGCTGCGCGTCGCGGAAGATGCCGCCGTGCTCGATTTACTCGCCGATGGCCGTCTTGAGGTCGGTTTTGGTTCGGGCGGCACACCGACCTCATTTCTGCCGTTCGGCCTGACGTTTGAGGAGCGCGGCGCGGCGTTTGCTGACCATTTGCATGTGATCCAAAGCGCCTGGCGCGGGGATTCGCTGACCCATCCGGATAACCACCTTTACCCGCCTGCGCCACAGCTTGCCGACCGTATCTGGATTGCCACCTTCTCTGTTGACGGTGCCGTTCGCGCCGCCCGGGCCGGACACGGTTTAATGCTCTCCCGCACGCAGCCGCGCCCGGCAGATCGGCTGGATTTAACGCTCGACGAGATCCAGAACCCGATTGTGGATGCCTACCTCGATGCGCTGCCTGAGGGCATCGCACCGCGCATTCTGGCCTCCCGTACGGCGTTCGTCGCCGACAGCGACGACTATGCGCTCAGGGTCGCGACGCCGGGCCTCACGAAACAGGCCCAGCAGCATCGCGCTGCCGGGCACGTAGTTAAAGGTGACAATGTCACCGATTATCGCCGCCAGTTTGACGCCCATATTGGTTCGCCCGATACGGTGCTGCATTCCCTGAATGCTGACTCCATTCTCAGGCGTGCCACGGATATCTCATTCCAGGTCCATTCGGTCGAACCCACGCATCGCGACACGCTGCGGTCCATCGAACTGATCGCCGAACGTATTGCCCCCCACATCCTTTGAGGAGACACCTATGTCGTTAAGTCAGGACATTCTCGCCGAGCTGGCGGAAATTAAACCCGGTTCCCCTCTGGCAGAGGCGCGCGCCACGCGTGATGCCGCCACGCGCCACGCGCAGGGCAGCTACGAAATTCTCTTTAGCCAGCAGGATGCTGATTTTGCACTGGACGAGCGCTTCGCCGTAGCGGCAAAAGTCGCCAGGTGGCACAGCGCGGAGGCGCTGGCCGCGCACTATGCGGGGTTTGGCCTGGCCGATCCCACCTCAGAACGCCTGACCCCGGCGCTGAACTTCGCGCGCCTGCTGACGTTCTCCCCCGTCGAAGCGACGCCCGCAGCGTTAAAAGCGCTGACCCAAGCGGGATGGAGCAAGGAAGGCATTGTTACCCTGGCGCAGCTTATTGCGTTTGTGAGCTTCCAGAGCCGACTCATCACCGGGCTGCGGCTGCTGAACGACAGGCCCGTCGCCAAAAGCGATGCGCCGGTGGCCGCTGGCATCTGGCACACGACCGCAACAACGGTCACCGGGAAGGCGGCCCCCGTCGCGTTCACCCAGCAGGAGCTGGGATGGGAACCGTGGATAGCGGCCAAACCGCTGGCGGATTTCCGTGACGATGAGGTTGCCATTCTGGCGAAATTTGGCCATACCGATTCCGACTACTTCCGCCTGCTGGGGCGCAACCTGCCGGTGCTTGAACAGCGCACGTTAACGGATAAAGGAATTTTTTATACATCGGGGGGATTGCCGCGCGCCGAGCGCGAGCTGGCCGCAACGGTAGCCAGTAAAATCAACGGCTGCATTTACTGCGCATCTGTCCATGCGCGTAAAGCCAGCCAGCTGTCAAAGGATGACGCTGCGGTAGAGGCCCTGCTGGCCGTGAGGCCGGGGAGGTCCCTGAGCGAGGGGCAGTCCGCACGCTGGCAGGCGGAAATCGATTTTGCGGCGGCGCTGTCGGTCACGCCGCCTGCCGCTACGCCGCTGCACCTGGCCGCACTGGAAAAAGAGGGGCTGGATACCCTGGCGCAGCTTGATCTGGTGCAGTCCGCGGCGTTCTTCGCCTGGGCCAACCGCCTGATGCTGACCCTTGGTGAGCCCTGGCTTGCCTGAAACCTGTCAGGCTAGCGCGCGAGCGTTAGCCTGAGCCCGTCTGGCCCGCAGGTGACCGTAGATCAGCAGTGCACTCATGGCCGAGAAAGAGAGTATCGCCGCAGGAAGCGTGACGTAGTTCCAGCTAAAGCCGAGAGTAATCATCATCCCGCCAAAGTACGCGCCAATCGCGCTGCCGAGATTAAACGCCATCTGCCCGCCCGCGGCCCCCAGCATCTCACCGCCCTTCGCATTTTGCAGAAGCAGAATTTGTAGCGGCGCAGAGAGCGCGAACAGCCCGGCGCAGCAGATAAAGCCCATGACCAGCGAGGCCGTTTTCAGTTCGCCAAAGGCAAAAAGCAGCAGCAATGAAGCGACAATCACCATGTCGGTGGTGGCCGCAATGCGCAGCGGGCTAAAACGCCCAGAGAGCTTACCGCTCAGCAGATTGCCCAACACCATACCAAGCCCCATCAGCATCATGATGATGGTCATTACGCCATCCGGGAAGCCCGAAACGTTGACCATAAACGGCTTAACGAAGCTGAACCACGCGAACACCCCGGCGTTGCCAAACATGGTGGCGGCAAAAATCAGCCAGGGTTCTGGTTTTTTCAGAAAGTGGAACTGCTCGGTCAATTTGATTTCTGATGTGTCTCGTATGTCCGGCACCCAGAGCAGAACCGAGAGGATCACCAGCGCATCGAACACGGCAATCAGAAAAAAGGTATAGCGCCAGCTGAACTGGTGCCCGAGCCAGGTGCCGAGCGGGACGCCCACCAGGTTGGCCACCGTCATGCCGGCGATCATCCCGGCCACCGCGACCGTCACCCTACCCGGCGGCGCAATTTTAGACAAGATAATCGCCCCGACGCCAAAAATAGCCCCGTGCGGAAAGCCGGAAATTAAGCGCCCCGCCGCCATCCAGAAATACGACGTTGAAAACGTAAACAGGGCGTTCCCAACCGCGCACATGGCTACCAGAAACAGCAGCGTGGTTTTTAACGAGAACTTGCCTGAGAACAGCGCCACTATCGGGGCGCCTATCACCACGCCGAAGGCATAAAACGAGATCATATTCCCGGCGGAGGGAATCGAAATACCGGTGTCATGCGCCAGCTCGGTGAGCACGCCCATAATGCCAAATTCAGCCATTCCGAGGCCAAATGTGCCAAGCGCCAACGAAAATATTGTCTTTTTCATACCTCAACCACGTGTTAATCACTCGCTACGGGCATTATTGGATAATCTTGTATGGTGAGCCAGTTCAAATCAGCTGGCTGACACGTTAATCCATTAATTCAGGTGGATTACACTTCATAGTGCGGCCTCGCTTTTTTCCGCGCCGGACAATCTGAGGATGACCATATGGGAAACAAAAAGAAAACCAGTGTCGCTGTTGATGTCGCAAAGAATGCACCGCTCAAGACCAAAGAGTATGAACAAGAGCTACGTCGCCTGCACGTTGAACTGGTTAAGCTCCAGCAGTGGGTCGTCGCCAAAGGGCTCAAAGTGTGTATTGTTTTTGAAGGACGCGACGGGGCCGGCAAAGGCGGCACCATTAAAGCGATCACCGAGCGCGTCAGCCCTCGCGTGTTTCGCGTTGTTGCGCTCCCTGCGCCGACAGAAAAAGAAAAAAGCCAGCTCTACTTCCAGCGCTATGTGCCCCATCTGCCCTCGGCTGGCGAAATCGTGATCTTCGATCGCAGCTGGTACAACCGCGCGGGCGTGGAACGGGTGATGGGGTTCTGCACGGAGGAACAGGCGGAGAAATTTTTGGACGGCGCACCGGTCATGGAAAAAGCGATGGTGGATGCCGGTATCATCCTGCTGAAGTACTGGCTGGAAGTGACGCCCAAAGAGCAGGAGCGCCGTCTGCGCGACCGTATTAACGATGGCCGTAAAATCTGGAAGCTATCGCCGATGGATATTAAATCCTTTAACCTGTGGGACGAGTATACCCTCGCGCGCGACGCCATGTTTGAAGCCACCGATACCGCCTGGGCGCCGTGGTTTGTGGCGCGTTCAGAAGATAAAAAACGCGTGCGCCTGAATATTATTTCGCACCTGCTAACCCAAATTCCGTATAAAGAAATACACGTAGACAAGGTGGATTTACCGAAACGTAAAATCGGTAAAGTCAAACCCACAAAATACCCGTTCCGGTATGTGGAAGAGCGGTTCTGATCTGGCAGAGGTAGGCCCGCGCAAGCGCAGCGCCGCCGGGCAAAGCCGACGGCGCAGGTCTTACTTCATTCCTTCTGTGCTTTCCTGTTTCGCTTCCAGACGTTCCACATCACGATACCAGCGCGGGTGGTGTTTCTGCGCCCAGCGGCGGCTCACCTTTCCTTCAATCATCCCTTTAATCGATCCCTTCACCCAGAACGCCATATACATATGGATCAGGATGGCGTGGATCAGAATGATGGCCGACGTGGCGTGGATCAGCAGCGCGTAGCGAATCACCTGAATCGGGAAGTAGTGCGCAAAATACGGACGCCAGATAATCACGCCGGTCACCAGCAGCACAAAAATCATGCTCATGATGGTCCAGAACATCATCTTCTGCCCGGCGTTGTATTTCCCCACCTTCGCGACCTTATGCTCGTTACCCTTCAGGACTTCGACGATCCCTTTCACCCACGGGATATCCTGCTTGTCCGGGATGTTATGGTGAACAAAACGCACGAACATAAACATCAGCACCACGAAAATCAGCACGCCGAAGAATGGGTGCAGAATGCGCCCCATTTGCGGGGTACCGAAGGTTTCGGTCAGCCACTGCAGCGTCGGGAAGAAGAACGAAATCCCCGACACCGCCACCAGGAAGAAGCAGATCACCACCGTCCAGTGACAGGCGCGGTCGACAAACTTCGTGCGCACGATCATTTTCGACTTACTCATGATGCTCCTCCTCCTCGTCATCCACCTCTTTGTTTGGCCCGATCCCGATGTAGTGATAGATCAGCCCCGCAAAGGTGGCGATAAACCCCGCCGCCGAGAGCGGTTTAAGCGCTCCTTTCCACAGGTTGATGGAGGTATCGATCGCAGGATCCTTCGGCAGGTTGTGATACAGCTCCGGCTGGTCGTTGTGGTGCAGCACATACATCACGTGCGTACCGCCCACGCCCTGCGGGTTGTAAATGCCCGCATTCTGGTAGCCACGCGCTTTCAGCTTGTCCACTCGCGCCTGCGCCACGTCCAGCATCTCTTTTTTGGTGCCGAAGTGGATCGCCCCGGTCGGACAGGTTTTCACGCAGGCAGGCTCCTGCCCGACGCTGACGCGGTCTACGCACAGGGTGCATTTGTATACCCGGTTATCCTCTTTATTGAGGCGCGGGATATTAAACGGACAGCCCGCGATGCAGTAGCCGCAGCCGATGCAGTTGTCCTGCTGGAAGTCGACGATCCCGTTGGCGTACTGAATAATCGCGCCAGCAGACGGGCACGCCTTCAGGCAGCCCGGATCCTCACAGTGCATGCAGCCGTCTTTGCGGATGAGCCACTCCAGCCTGCCGTTCTGCTCGGTTTCGCTAAAGCGCATCACCGTCCAGGACTTGGCGCTCAGATCCGCCGGATTGTCGTATACCCCAACGCAGTGCCCCACCTCGTCGCGAATGTCGTTCCACTCCGAACAGGCCACCTGGCAGGCCTTACAGCCCACGCAGGAGGAGACGTCGATAAGCTTAGCGACCTCTGCCTTGTAGTCCCGCGCGCGGGGCGCGGGAGTTATCGGGTTAGTCGCGGAGCGTTTGATAACGTCTTGTGTTTCCATCGCCATTGAATCGCTCCTTACGCTTTCTCGATGTTGACCAGAAACGCCTTGTACTCAGGCGTTTGCGAGTTGGAATCGCCGACGTTTGGCGTCAGGGTATTCGCGATGTAGCCTTTCTGCGCCACGCCCTCAAAGCCCCAGTGCAGCGGGATACCGACGGTTTCCACCTGCTGCCCGTGCACGTTCAGACTTTGCAAACGACGGGTCACCACCGCCACCGCGCGGATAAAGCCGCGCTTGCTGCTCACCTTCACGCGGTCGCCGTTGGCGATGCCTTTCGCCTTCGCCAGCGTTTCGCTGATCTCCACAAACTGTTCCGGCTGCGCGATGGCGTTAAGCCGCGCGTGCTTGGTCCAGGTATGGAAATGCTCGGTCAGGCGGTAGGTCGTTCCTACGTATGGGAACTTGTCCTTTTTGCCCAGGCGCAGGACGTCGTCTTCGTAGATGCGCACCACCGGGCTGGAGATCACGTTCGGGTGCAGCGGGTTCGTGCCCAGCGGCGTTTCCATCGGCTCGTAGTGTTCCGGGAACGGCCCTTCTGCCAGCTTGTCGAGGGCAAACAGGCGTCCCAGCCCTTCCGGCTGCATGATGAACGGCCCGGTGCGGCTGCCCGGCGCGGCGGTGTTGTAGTCCGGGATATCGTTCCCCGTCCATTTCGCCCCGTTCCACTGGATCAGCATCCGCTTCGGATCCCACGGCTTGCCGTTTACGTCTGCAGACGCGCGGTTGTAGAGCACGCGACGGTTCAGCGGCCATGCCCATGCCCAGCCCAGCGTATTGCCCAGCCCGGAGGGGTCAGCGTTGTCGCGGTTGGCCATCTGGTTGCCCTGCTCCGTCCAGCTGCCGGTGTAGATCCAGCAGGACGACGCCGTCGTGCCGTCGTCGCGCAGCAGCGCGAAGCTGTTCAGCAGCTGGCCTTTCTTCGCCACCAGGCTGCCGCTCGCGTCGTAGAGATCTGCCAGCGCTACGCCGTTGTTCTCTTTGGCGACTTCCTCTGACTCAGGATGGTCAGGCTGCTTGTAGTTCCAGCTCATCTTCAGCAGCGGCTCGACACCCTTGCCGCCTTCGGTGCGGTACATCTCGCGCAGACGATGGTAAATCCCGGCCAGGATCTCGCCGTCATTACGCGCTTCGCCCGGGGCGTCCTGGCCTTTCCAGTGCCACTGCAGCCAGCGGCCAGAGTTAGCAATCGAGCCGTCCTCTTCCGCAAAGCAGGTGGACGGCAGGCGAAACACTTCGGTCTGAATCGACGCCGGATCGACATCGTTTGACTCTCCGTGGTTCTGCCAGAAGGTGGACGTTTCGGTCACCAGCGGATCGATAACGACCATGTACTTCAGCTTGCTCAGGCTGCGAACGACTTTGTTTTTGTCCGGGAAGGAGGCCACCGGGTTGAAGCCCTGGCAGATATACCCCGTGACGTTACCTTTATCCATCATGTTGAAATACTTGATGACGTCGTAGGCCTGGTCCCACTTCGGCAGCCACTCAAAGCCCCAGTCGTTCTCCTTCTGCGCCGCATCGCCGTAGAAGGATTTCATCAGGCTGACGTAGAACTTCGGATAGTTGCTCCAGTAGTTCACCTGGTCCGGCAGCGTCGCTTTCGGCGTATTGGCCTCAAGATACGTTTGCAGATCGGCCTGCTTTTCAGACGGCAGCGTCAGGTAGCCCGGCAGGCTGGTCGAGAGCAGACCGAGGTCGGTCAGCCCCTGGATGTTAGAGTGACCGCGCAGCGCGTTCACGCCGCCACCGGCCATGCCCATGTTGCCGAGCAGCAGCTGGATCATCGCCATGGTGCGGATGTTCTGCGCGCCCACGGTATGCTGCGTCCAGCCCAGCGCGTACAGGAACGTGGTGGTTCTGTCGGCGGCGCTGGTGGAGGCCAGCACTTCACACACCTTCAGGAAGTCCGCTTTCGGCGTGCCGCAGATGTTTTCCACCACCTCCGGCGTGTAGCGGGAAACATGCTGCTTCAGCAGGTTCCACACGCAGCGCGGGTGCGTCAGGGTTTCATCACGCAGCGCGTAGCCGTTTTCATCGAACTGATAGTTCCAGGACGTTTTATCGTACTGGCGCTTTTCGGCGTCATAGCCGCTAAACAGCCCGCCATCGAAGGCAAAATCATCCCGCACCAGCAGGTTTGCGTTGGTGTAGTGCTTAACGTATTCCGCGTTAATTTTGTTGTTTTCGATCAGGTACAGCAGCACGCCGGACAGGAACGTAATGTCCGTACCGGAACGGATTGGCGCATAGATATCGGCCACCGATGCCGTGCGCGTAAAGCGCGGATCGACGACGATAAGCGTCGCATCGTTGTTATTTTTCGCCTCCATCGCCCAGCGGAACCCCACCGGATGGGCTTCAGCAGCGTTACCGCCCATCACCACCACGACGTTAGCGTTTTTGATATCAACCCAGTGGTTGGTCATCGCACCGCGACCAAATGTTGGAGCAAGACTTGCTACCGTTGGTCCGTGTCAGACGCGCGCCTGGTTGTCTACCGCCAGCATGCCGAGAGAGCGCACAAATTTTTGCGTCAGCATGCCGGTTTCATTACTTGCCGCCGAGGCGCACAGCATGCCGGTGGATAACCAGCGGTTAACCGTTACGCCCTGGGCGTTCTTTTCAATAAAGTTGGCGTCGCGGTCGGCTTTCATTAATTTGGCAATACGGGAGAAAGCCTCATCCCAGGAGATACGCTGCCATTTATCAGAACCCGGTGCGCGGTATTCCGGGTAGCGCAGGCGGTTTTCGCTGTGTACATAGTCCAGCAGCCCCGCCCCTTTCGGGCAAAGCGCCCCACGGCTTACCGGATGATCCGGATCCCCTTCAATATGGTAAATCGCTTCTCTGGCGTTCTTCGCGCCATCGCCCAGGCTATACATCAAAAGCCCACAACCTACGGAGCAGTATGTGCAGGTGTTACGGATCTCTTTCGCGCGCAGCAGCTTATAGTTGCGTGCCTGAGCCAGCGCCATTTTGGGAGCAAATCCCAGCATGGCTGCCGTTGTTCCGGCCATACCGCCCGCGCAGATTTTAAAAAATTGTCTGCGGCTGACGTCCATTGTTGTCCTCGTTTTCGTATGAGACTTCGCGCCGCAAACTAACAGCAAAGCCCCTGTTTTTTTTGCGTCAAATCAAGGTCATCTGCCTTCCCCCCCTTAATAGTCACCCCCGGAACCTTTAAATACTCCTTTTTGATTAACGGTTTAAGAGAATAATTGGCGACAGCGTCAGGATGAATGCGATACATTTTTCCTTTGATTTTTATTGCAATGGCGAAGTAATGGACAGAAAAAGAGCAACGCTTATTGGGCTGGCGGCAATACTGTTATGGAGCACCATGGTCGGCCTTATTCGCAGCGTGAGTGAGGGACTGGGGCCGGTAGGCGGCGCGGCGATGATTTACACCCTCAGCGGATTACTGTGTCTGGTTACGGTAGGATTTCCTGGTATCAGGCGGTTTTCACCCCGCTATCTTATTGCCGGCAGCATTTTATTTGTCAGCTACGAAATATGCCTGGCGCTGTCGCTGGGCTATGCCGCAACGCGATCGCAGGCGATTGAAGTGGGCATGGTCAATTACCTTTGGCCAAGCCTGACCATTGTGTTTGCCATCTTGTTCAACGGGCAGAAATCTACCCTGTGGGTGATCCCCGGCTTAGCCGTCTCATTGCTGGGCGTCTGCTGGGTATTGGGCGGTGAACAGGGTTTACATCTTGATGAAATAACCCGCAATATCGTTTCCAGCCCGCTGAGCTACGCGCTGGCGTTTGCCGGGGCATTTATCTGGGCCGCCTACTGCACGGTCACCAGCAAATTTGCGAAAGGACAAAACGGCATTACCCTGTTTGTTTTACTGACCGCGCTGAGCCTGTGGGTGAAATATTTCCTGAGCGATCAGCCCGAGATGGTGTTCACGATTCCGGTGGTCGTGAAACTCGTCATGTGCGGTATTGCGCTTGGGTTTGGTTACGCCGCATGGAATATTGGCATCCTTCACGGTAACGTCACGGTACTTGCCGCCGTATCCTATTTTACCCCTGTCCTCTCCGCCGCGCTTGCCGCCGCAGTGCTGAGTTCGCCCCTCTCATTCTCGTTCTGGCAGGGCGCGCTGATGGTCTGCGCCGGGTCGTTGCTCTGCTGGTACGCAACAAGACAATAATGTCGGTTTTGCTGTCGAGAAATATTTATCCCGACAGCAATTAATTAACATAAATTTAATATGTGAGCGCACGCCAAAATATTCATCTGAACAGTAGAGCACGTGTTTAGATTCTGTTTATATTCCACCCCCTTTCGTAAATTCCGGCCCTCCCGCATTGACATAAACTGACACCGACAGGTGATTAATACGCTCCAAATACTCACAAGATTAATAGCACAAAGTGCAATAGTATGTTTCTGTTTATTTCAGCTTTCAGAACGGAAATTCCGTGCATTAATGGTATAAAACAAGGCATTACGGCTACTATGACCATTACCCCCTCAAAAATGAACGGAAATACCGATAATTACCGATTTTTATAAAACCATAAAGAAACTATATCCACAGCAATCAACCCGGCAATTAGTTGATTAAATGCTAATCATTTGACGCTATTTCATCGCCATTTACCCGATCTCGATCACACTAAATGAAATTATTGCTAATAATTTGAAACTTATTATTGAAATAGGACTACAAGATTTTTAAAAATAGCATGCCATTGACGATCAGCCTCGTTTAGAAATCGTTCAAAGTGGCTCAGGAAATACCAAAGAAAATTATAAGGAACATTTAAGATGAAACTTAAATTAGTTGCAGTGGCAGTGACTTCCATGTTGGCAGCAGGCGTTGTAAACGCGGCTGAAATTTATAACAAAGACGGTAACAAGCTGGATCTGTACGGTAAAGTAACAGGTCTGCACTATTTCTCTGATGATACTGATAACGACGGCGACAAAACTTACGTTCGTTTGGGCTTCAAAGGCGAAACTCAGATCAACGATCAGCTTTCCGGTTACGGCCAGTGGGAATATGAGTTCAAAGGCAACCGTTCTGAATCCCAGGGCTCTGACGGCAACAAAACCCGTCTGGCCTTCGCGGGTCTGAAATTCAACGAATTCGGTTCATTCGACTACGGTCGTAACTACGGTGTTGCTTACGACATCGGCGCGTGGACTGACGTTCTGCCAGAGTTCGGTGGTGATACCTGGACTCAGACCGATGGCTTTATGACTGGCCGTACGACTGGCGTTGCAACCTACCGTAACACCGACTTCTTCGGTCTGGTTGACGGTCTGAACGTTGCCGCTCAGTACCAGGGTAAAAACGACCGTAACGACATCACCGAAGCGAACGGTGACGGCTGGGGTCTGTCTTCTACCTATGAAATGGACGGCTTCGGTGTCGGTGCAACCTACGCGAAATCTGACCGTACTGACCGTCAGGTTGCTGCAGGTCGCGTCGCTAACACCGTTAACGCTGGCGGTGAGAACGCAGAAGTATGGGCTGCTGGCCTGAAATACGATGCGAACAACATCTATCTGGCAACCACCTACTCTGAAACCCGCAACATGACCAACTTCGGTGACGGTTATATCGCGAACAAAGCTCAGAACTTCGAAGTTGTTGCTCAGTACCAGTTCGACTTCGGCCTGCGTCCATCTATCGCTTACCTGAAATCCAAAGGTAAAGACCTGGGTTCATACGGCGACCAGGATCTGGTTGAATACGTTGACGTTGGCGCGAGCTACTACTTCAACAAAAACATGTCTACCTATGTTGATTACAAAATCAACCTGGTTGACGACAACAGCTTCACCAAAGCAACTGGCGTTGCTACCGACAACATCGTAGCTGTAGGCCTGACCTACCAGTTCTAAGATTTGTCACGATAAAAGGCCAGCCCATGCGGCTGGCTTTTTTTATACGGATTTCTGGCGTCAACAAGGAGTACGCCATGCACATATTCAAAGGACGCTGCTTGTGCGGAATGAGTCAGTTCAGCGTGAGCCTCAATAATTTTGACGTATACGCATGTCACTGCACCCAATGCCAGAAGTGGTCGGGCGGCATTGCCATGTATCTTGAGCCGCAGGGCGAACCGCTTCTTGAGCAAGACTCTATCGCCCCTTCTCATTTCGCGTCATCGGCGCGCGGCGAACGCTGGTTTTGTCCCGGCTGCGGCTGCCCGCTGTGGTTCAAACTGACCTCAACGTCGCGCTATTTCATTCCCTGGACGCTGCTTGAGATGGGTGAAGATGAGCGACGCCGGCTGGTGCTCGCCGCGGAAATCTACACCGAAACCCAGCCTGCGTTCTTTGGCCTGACCGGGCAATACGCACGCTACAGCGGTTCGGAAATTGAAGCGCTTGATAAACACTGCCTGCTTACGCCGTAAGCGGTTCGACGCCTGCAGCCCGACGAAGCCAGTTTTGCAGCAGCTTACCGTCCTCGGTCATCTCTGAATCCGAACGCGTGCAGAGATAATAGTCGCGGCCGTCGTCAATGGGTAAGTCAAATATCTTCACCAGCTCGCCGCTCTCAAGATAAGGCGCGATCAGCGGCTCGCGCATCAGCGCGCAGCCCAGCCCGGCCTGCACGCCCGCCAGCGTCAAAAGCCCGTCTTCAAACAGGGGGCCGCTGCGCCGCAGAGATCGTTTTACCCCCTGCAACTGAAACCACTGCGGCCAGCTGGTGCGCTCCTCATCATGCAGCAGCGGCATTTGCAGCAGTTGCTCAGGCGTATCGATATGGCCATGAATGCGCAAAAACGCGCGGCTGCACACCGGAACCATCTGTCCGGAAATCAGCTTTTCGCTCTGATAGCCCGCCCACTGGCCGTTACCAAAACGAATCGACATATCCGACGCATCGCTCAGATAGTTACGATGGTTGGCATACACAACGTTGATCTCGGTCTGCGGGTTGGCACGCATAAAATCAGGCAGACGCGGGATAAACCACCCCATGCCAAAAAGCGGGATCAGGCTGATGGTGACCTGACGCGTTTGTGCCTGCTCGGCCAGATGCTCCGTTGCCTGGCGCAGCACGTTAAACGCCGCACGGATCGAACGGTAATATTCACGTCCGTGCTGGCTCAGCACCAGCCTGCGCCCCTGACGTTCCGTCAGCGGCATTTGCAGATACCCTTCGAGGACCTTGAGCTGATGACTGACCGCCGACGGTGAGATATCCAGCTCCTGCGCGGCCAGCGTGACGCTGCCCAGCCGGGCGATGGCCTCAAAGGCCCGGACGGCCCGAAGCGGCGGGTCGTTTGCCAGACGGCTGTCTGCATACGCAGACAAACCTGGCGATTGTTCTATTTTATTCATATGTTGATTTCTTTAGGCTTTTCACCTTAATGCGAGATTACATTATCTTTATATAAATCATAAAGATAAAGCAATAGCGGTTTATCATAAGAAATAATATATGTGTATTTTACAATTTAATTCATTTATCGGATGGTAGCCACAGAAAAAAGACTTTGCGAGAACAGACGTTGGATACACTCATACAACAACTGATCAACGGTGTGATGCTGGGCAGCATTTACGCGCTGATCGCGCTGGGCTATACCATGGTGTATGGCATCTTGCGCATTATTAACTTTGCTCACGGCGATATTCTGATGGTCGGTGCGCTCACCACCCTTTCCGCCACTAACGCCCTGAACGCCACTTTCCCTCACATGCCGCTGCTGTTGCAGCTTGGCGTTGCCCTGGTGATTGCCATGGCCGTTTGCGCCCTGCTGGCAATGGCCGTGGAGCGCTTTGCCTATCGTCGACTGCGCAACGCCCCGCGCCTGGCACCGCTTATCTCGGGTATCGGCGTCTCGGTCCTGCTGCAAACCGTGGCGATGATTATCTGGACGCGCAACCCGCTGATGTTCCGGCAGATCCTGCCCATGGAGCCGATCGCCGTGACGTCAGGAAGCGAACTGCATCCCCCCGCCATTGTGACCGTCACCGGCATTGTTACCGTGGCGCTGGCGCTTGCGGTGATGACCGGGCTATGGCTGCTGGTTGAATACACCCGCCTGGGGCGCGGCATGCGCGCCGTGGCGGAAAACCCGCGCGTTGCCACGCTGATGGGGGTTAACCCCAATGCCATTATTACCCTGACGTTCGCCATTGGCGGCGTGTTCGCCGCGCTGGCAGGCGTCATGATGGCCAGCAACTACGGCAACGCCAGCTTCTCGATGGGCTTTTTGCCCGGGATAAAAGCCTTTACCGCCGCCGTGCTGGGGGGCATTGGCAACATTCGTGGCGCAATGATTGGCGGGATCCTGCTCGGCATTATCGAAGCGCTGGGCGCAGGTTACCTGGGTGAACTGACCCACGGCGTCTTCGGCAGCAACTATCAGGACGTCTTTGCCTTCATGGTTCTGATTCTGGTGCTGGTCTTCCGTCCGGCAGGCCTGCTGGGCGAGCGCGTAGCGCACAGGGCGTGAGGGAAACAATGACAACGCTTCAACTACAAACCCCGGCGGCGACGCGCAAATTCTGGTCAGGCATGGTTCTGTTCTGCCTCGCGCTGCTGGTTGCTCCCGTGGTGGCCACGCAGCTTGGCGGCAACTACTGGGTGCGCGTTATCGACTTCGCCCTGCTCTACATCATGCTGGCGCTGGGGCTAAATATTGTGGTGGGCTATACCGGTCTGCTGGATATGGGGTTTATCGCCTTTTACGCGGTCGGCGCCTATCTCGCCGCGCTGTTGGCCTCCCCACACCTGCTGGAGGTTTTCCCGATCCTCGGCGTCTGGTTCCCGGACGGACTGCACACCTCATATCTGCTGATTATTCCGCTGGCGGCGCTCGTCGCTGCGGTCTGCGGCATTTTACTGGGCGCTCCCACGCTGAAGCTGCGCGGGGACTACCTGGCGATAGTGACCCTCGGCTTTGGCGAAATCATCCGCATCCTGATGCGCAACCTCGACCGTCCGGTGAACATCACCAACGGTGCGAAGGGCATTACCGGGGTGGATACGCTGAATCTGTTCGGCCTGAAGTTTAGCGGCGTATACCACTGGTTAGGTTTCAAAGTGCCCGCGCTGTGGCTGTGGTACTACCTGCTGATGCTGGTGATTGTGGCGATTATTTTTGTCTGCCTGCGCCTGCAGCATTCCCGTATTGGTCGTGCCTGGCACGCCATCCGTGAAGATGAGGATGTGGCTCGCGCGATGGGCATCAACGTGCGTAACTATAAGCTGCTGGCCTTTGCGATGGGAGCCTCTTTTGGCGGCGTGGCGGGAGCCCTGTTCGGCGCGTTCCAGGGCTTTGTCTCCCCGGAATCCTTCACGTTACAGGAATCCATTGCCGTGCTGGCGATGGTGGTGCTGGGCGGGATGGGACACATTCCGGGCGTGATCCTCGGCGCGGTACTGCTTACCGCCCTGCCGGAACTGCTGCGCAGTCAGGCAGCTCCGGTTCAGCAGGCGCTGTTCGGTACGGTACTGATTGACCCGGAAGTGCTGCGTCAGCTGTTCTACGGCCTGGCACTGGTGCTGGTCATGCTGGTGCGTCCTGCCGGGATCTGGCCGGTACGCCACAAGGAGGTGAATACATGAGTCTGTTAACCGTGCGCAACATGTCCAAACGCTTCGGCGGGCTTACCGCCGTGGATGACGTTTCGATCGCCGTGAACAAGGGCGAGATCTACGGCCTGATTGGTCCTAACGGGGCGGGAAAAACCACCTGTTTTAACCTGATCACTGGGCTTTATCCGGCGGACAGCGGTGAATTTTCCATTGCCGACAAGCCCTATTTCCCAAAGCACATTGAGAAAGTCACCGCCGCCGGGATCGCACGCACCTTCCAGAATGTGCGCCTCTTTAACGACATGTCGGTGCTGGAAAACGTGATGGTGGGCCGCCACGTGCGCACCCGTAACGGCCTGTGGGCCGCGCTGAGCCGTCACAAACGCGCTCGTGAAGAAGAGAAACAGACCCGGGAGCTGGCCTGGCACTGGCTGGAGTACACCGGCATTGCGAAGTTCGCCCACTACCGCGCCTGCGATCTGGCCTATGGTCATCAGCGCCGTCTGGAGATTGCCCGCGCGCTGGCAACGGATCCGCTGCTGCTGGCGCTGGACGAACCCGCCGCCGGGATGAACGCAGCGGAAAAAGTGGCGCTCGGCGAGCTGCTCGTCCGCCTGCGCGATGACGGCAAAACTCTGCTGATGATTGAACATGACGTCAAGCTGGTGATGGGCATCTGCGATCGCCTGACGGTGCTTGATTACGGCAAAACGCTCGCCAGCGGCACGCCGGAGAGCGTGCGTCGCGACCCGGCAGTGATCGCCGCCTGGCTTGGAGGCAACGCCTATGTCTGAATTACTGAAGGTTGAACGTGTGGACGTGCATTACGGCGGCATTCAGGCCGTACGCGATGTCTCTTTTACCCTGCACGAGGGCGAACAGGCTACGCTGATCGGTGCTAACGGCGCGGGGAAAAGCTCTACCGTGCGCGCCATTACCGGGCTGGAAAACTTTAGCGGCCGTATTGAATTCAACGGTAAAGCGGTGCGTAAGCACAGGTCCGAAACCCTGCTCCGTGACGGACTGGTGATGGTCCCGGAAGGCCGGGGGATCTTCTCCCGAATGACGGTGCTGGAAAACCTGCGGATGGGTGCCTGGCTCAGGCGTGACACTGTCACCGTTGAGCGCGAGATGAACGAGATCTTCGAGCGCTTCCCGCGCCTGGGAGAACGCCAGCATCAGCTCGCTGGCCTGCTTTCCGGCGGAGAACAACAGCTGCTGGCCCTTAACCGCGCCCTGCTCAGCCGCCCGCGACTGCTGATCCTCGACGAACCCTCGATGGGCCTTGCCCCGAAGATGGTCGAAAACATTTTTTCCGTCATTGCCGGCCTGCGCGAGCGCGGCGTTGCCCTGCTGCTCATCGAACAAAACGCCCGTCTCGCGCTGGAAGTCACTGACAGCGCGTGGGTGATGGACAGCGGAAGCATCGTCCATAACGGCGAATCGAAAGCGCTGCTCAATGACGACCAGATTGCACAGATTTATTTGGGCGAAATGCCCGTTTAACAACACCAGCCAACATCAGGGAAATACAATGAAAACAGTAAAAATCAGTGCGCTCAGCGCCGCTATTCTCCTCGGCAGTTTTGCCTCGACGGCCGCGTGGGCAGCCGACGGTGAAACCGTGGTTATCGGCCTGGCAGGCCCGCTCACCGGCCCGTCTGCCCGTATCGGTAAGGATCTGGAGAACGGCGCGCAGCTGGCCATTGACGACATTAACAAGCAGCACCCGACCATCGGCGGCAAAGCGGTGACCTTCAAACTGCAGTCCGAAGACGATCAGTCCGACCCGCGCACCGCCGTGGCCGTGGCGCAGCGTCTGGTGGATAGCGGCGTGGCGGGCGTTGTCGGCCACTGGAACACCGGTACCAGCATTCCTGCCGCACGCGTCTATCACGATGCGGGCATCGCACAGGTGGCACCGGTCGCGACCGGTCACGCCTATACCAAACAGGGTTTTGATACCAGCTTCCGCGTGATGGGCCACGACGACGACGGCGGTCAGCTAGCCGGCCAGTACGCGGTTAATACGCTGAAAGCCAAACGCATTGCGGTGATCGACGACCGCACCGCATTTGGTCAGGGTCTGGCGGACCAGTTTATTAAATCGCTTGAAGCGCAGGGCGTGAAGGTTGTCGATCGTCAGTACGTTGATGACAAAACGGTGGATTTCAGCGCCGTGCTGACCGCCATCCGCAGTAAAAACGCCGATCTGATCTTCTTCGGCGGCGTCGACAGCCAGGCCGCACCGCTGGCGCGTCGTATCAAACAGCTGGGCATGAACGCCACCCTGATGGGTGCAGGCGGATTTGTCAGCCAGACGTTCCTGCAGCTGGCGCAGAAAGAAGGCGAAGGCGTGGTCGCGCTGGAGCCGGGTCTGCCCGTTGACCAGATGCCGGGCGGTAAAGCGTTCGAGCAGGCTTATCAGTCGCGCTACCACACCCATATCGAACTGCACGCCCCGTTCGCCTATGACGCCACCCGCGTGCTGGTTGCGGCGATGGAAAAAGCAAACTCCGTTGAGCCGTCCGACTATCTGCCCGCCCTGCGCGCCATTAGCTATTCCGGCGTCACCGGCCAGATCGCGTTTGATAAAGAAGGTAACCTGAAATCGCCGTCCTTCACCGTTTACAAAGTTGTCGACGGCAAATGGCAGCCGCAGACCGTGCTGGGTGGCGCAAAAGCGAAGTAACGCAGCGAGGGCAATGTGATGAGTGATAATAACGAGCTGGGCATTCTCGCCCGCCGCAAAATTGAAGCAGAAATTATAAAGCCAATTTATGAAATCCTGGTGCGCGAGATAGGGAAAACCCGCGCCCAGGCGGTCATTGGCGAGGCCATTGAGCAGGCCGCGATTGACGCTGGCAAAGCGTTTGCCAGCAAAGAACCCAACGGCACGGACGTCAAGAGCTTCATCGCCCTGCAGTATCTGTGGGAGAAAGATAACGCCCTGGACGTGAAGGTGATCGACGCCGACGACCAGCAGTACAACTACAACGTGACCCGCTGCCGCTACGCGGAGATGTATCACGAAATGGGGCTGGGCGAAATTGGTCATCTGCTCTCCTGCGCGCGCGATGAAAAATTCATCGTTGGCTATGCGCCGGACGTAAAGCTGACCCGCACGACCACCATCATGGAGGGTGGTTCGTGCTGTGATTTCCGCTACCGCAGCAGTAAGGACAAGACATGATCCGCGTCAACGCCGAACGGCTGTGGTCAACGCTTGAGATGATGGCGCAGATCGGCGGTACGCCCGCCGGCGGCGTGACCCGTCTGGCACTGAGCGAGGAAGATCGTATTGCGCGTAACCTGCTGCGCGACTGGGCGCTGGACGCGGGTTTCACCTGCGACGTTGACAGCATGGGCAATATGTTTATCCGTCGCGCGGGGAAAAACCCGCAGCTTGCCCCGGTCATGACGGGTTCACATGTGGATACCCAGCCGCTGGGCGGTAACTACGACGGGGTTTACGGCGTGCTGGCCGGGCTGGAGCTGCTGCGCACTCTCAATGACCATCGCGTTGAGACGGAGCGCGATATTGTGCTGGTGAACTGGACCAACGAAGAAGGCGCGCGCTTTGCGCCGGCCATGCTCTCTTCAGGGGTCTGGACGGGACAGTTTAGCGAAGCGTACGCGCATGCCCGCGCGGATAACGAAGGCACTACCGTGGGCGAAGCGCTGGAGAGCATTGGCTACCGGGGTGAAACCCCTGCCCGTGCGTTTCCCGTTCACGCCAGCTACGAACTGCACATCGAACAGGGCCCGATCCTGGAAGATGAAGCCATCGATATCGGGTTAGTACGCGCGGCAATGGGCCAGCGCTGGTTTACCCTGACGCTGGACGGATTCGCCGCCCACGCGGGCACGACGCCGATGCACAGCCGCCGCGACGCGCTGACCGCCTTCGCAGAGCTGGCGCTGAAGGTGGAAGAGATTGGCTATCGGCATGCGCCGGACGGACGCGCGACGATCGGCATGGCGAAGGTTACGCCAAACTCGCGCAACGTTGTGCCGTCTCGCGTGGAATGCAGCGTTGAGTTTCGCCACCCTATGCAGCAGGCGCTGGAAGCCATGGAAGCGGCGCTGCATAAGGTGGCTGAAAGCCTCAGCCTGCGCGGAGTCGCTGCTGCCGTTGAGCGCATTTTTGACTACGCGCCCATCGCGTTTGATACCGAATGCCTGGCGCGTTCGGAGAAGGCCGTGGCGGAACTGGGCTATTCGTCGAAACCGATGGTCTCCGGTGCGGGACACGACGCCTGCTATGTCAGCAAAATGGCGCCCGCCAGCATGATCTTTATCCCCTGCGTGAAAGGCATCAGCCATAACGAAGCGGAAAGGATCCTGCCAGAGTGGGCGGAGAAAGGGGCGAACGTGTTATTGCATAGCGTTCTGTCTGCGGCCCTTGAGAGATAGAACGGTGCGAAAGCAGAGGAGCTCTGCTTTCGCCAGAGTCTAAACGGCAACGCGTCGGCTGATTTCGACAACCCGATCGCTGGGAAGGTGATAGTGGTTGATGACGTGCGTGCAGTTGCGCTTCATGAACGCAAAAATGTGCCGTTGCCAGGCCGCCATTCCTGCCTCACCTTCGCCTGCCACAATGGTTTCATGCCCGACATACCAGGTGGCGTCATCCGTGGCAAAAAGCGCGTTAATCTCGCTGACACCCTGCAGCAAACGCGGGATGTCCGGGTGTTCCATAAAGCCATACTGCGCCACGCCGTGCCAGTAGCCCGGCGCACGCTGCTCTACCCTGATGCGTTGTTCTTCCCCCACGTAGGGAACATTCAGAATATCAATGGTAAGCGACAACACGTCCTGCTGTAGCGCCCGGTTTCGCGCGACGTGCCAGCGCATGACCGGCGGAATATTGTTCTGTGTCCGGGTCAAAAAGACGGCGGAGCCCGCCACTCTGGGCACCGTTTTTTGCTGAAGCTGGGCAAAGAACGCATCCACGCTGATGCCCTTCTCGCCCACCGATGCGGATACCGCCTTAACGCCGCGGTGCCAGATCAGCATCACCGTACAAATCGCTGCGGCCATCAGCAGCGGAATATAGCCGCCTTCAAGGACCTTAATCAGATTGGCAAACAAGAAGGTGGCATCAATCACCAGGAAGCAGAGGGCAATCACCGCGCTGCTGGCCAGGCTCCAGCGCCACACTTCGCGCATTGCCACAAACAGCAGCCCCGTGGTCATCAGCATGGTTAACGACACGGCAATGCCGTACGCGGCGGCGAGCTTATCGGAGGATTTAAAGAACACCACCAGCCCGATGGTTACCCCCATCAGCAGCCAGTTGATTATCCCGATATAAATCTGACCGTAGCTTTCCGCCGCCGTCTGCTTGATGCGTAATCGGGGTAACCAGCCAAGCTGAATAGCCTGGCGCGTCATGGAAAAAGCGCCGGTGATAATCGCCTGACTGGCGATGATCGTCGCCAGCGCGGCAAGAATGATGAGCGGAACCTGCAGCACAGGCGAACAGAGCGTATAGAAAAGGTTTTGCTTGCTGTCGGCACCGGCCAGAATCAGCGCTGACTGGCCGGCATAGTTGAGCAGCAGCGAAGGAAAGACGATGCCGTACCAGGCAAGCCAGATGGGCTTTTTGCCAAAATGCCCCATGTCTGCATACAGGGCCTCGGCACCCGTCACGCAGAGAAAAACGCCCCCCAAGACCAGGAAACTGGTGTACCCGTTCGAAAACAAAAACGCGATGCCGTACGCAGGGTTGAGGGCCAGCAATACCGACGGGTGTTGAACGATCCCTCGCACGCCCAGCGCAGCAATCGCCAAAAACCAAACCGCCATAACCGGGCCAAATATTTTCCCTATGCGAGCGGTACCAAAAGGCTGAAGAAGAAACAGCGCCAGCAGGACCGCCACCGTCAGGGGCAATATGTACGGCTGAGATTCAGGAATGACCATCTCCAGCCCTTCAAGGGCAGAAAGCACGGAGATAGCCGGGGTTATCGCGCCGTCACCGTAAATTAAAGCGGCGCCGATAAGGGCGGAAAAAATAACCCAGCGCCCGCCTTTGCCTTTCTCCACCAGAAGCGACATCAGGGCCATGATGCCGCCCTCGCCATGATTATCAATTCGCATGGCAAAGGCGGCATATTTTATGGACGTTACCAGGATGAGTGTCCAGGTTATCAGGGAGAGCAGGCCCAGGATGACGCCGGGCGTAGGGTCATGCTCAGAGAGCGACAGCACCGTGCGGAAGGTATAGAGCGGGCTGGTGCCGATATCTCCAAAAACGACGCCCAGCGCGCCTCCTGCAAGCAGGGTTAACCGGGAGAGCGGTTGGGACGGTTCACTGCTGTGGCGAGGGCTCATATTTTCCAGCAAGAGTCAGATAATCCTTTAAAAAACATAGCCCATCTGCCCCACCCGCGCCAACCGCGCGCCCTGTATTACTGCGGCCTGGCCTTCGCCAGGCTAAACCAGATCCCCACAGCCAACAGCAGCAGCATTCCGCCCGCGCTGCCCAGCGCCACGCTGTGCGAAGTGATAAACGCGCTTTTTGCCGCCTCAATCACCGACTCCGCCAGCGTCGGGGTCAGATCCTGCGCCACCTTCATCGCCTCACCAATGGATGACGAGGCTTTATCTGCGAGCGAGGCGTTCAGCCCCTGCGGCAGGTCAATCGACGCCGAGAAGCTGCGGGTCAACAGCAGACCAAAGATGGCGATCCCCAGCCCGGCGCCCAGCTCATAGGACATGGTTTCAATCGCCCCTGCGGCAGCGGCTTTCTCTTTCGGCGCAGCGGCCATAATCGCCGAGGTCGAGGCCAGCAGCGCGCTGGCGGCGCTGAAGCCGAGCAGCACCATCAGCCCCCACGCCTGCCACTGCTGCGTGCTGAAGTCGAGCATCGACAGGCCGATAAAGCTGAGGGCGCTGAGCCCCATTCCGCCGGCGGCGACGATGCGTAGCCCTAAGCGCCCGACCAGCACACCCGCGATCGGGCCGCTAAACCCGCTCGCCACCATCAGCGGCAGCATGAACATTCCCGCTTCAAACGGCGTAAAGCCATGAACAAACTGCAGCTCCTGGGCCATCAGCAGCTCAAACCCGACCAGGGCAATCATGGCGGTCATCGCCATCACCACGCCGCTCAAAATGATGCGATGGCAGAACAGACGCATGTCGATCATCGGTACGCGGGCGCGGAGCTGAATACGCACGAAGATAAACAGCAGCACCGAGCCGGTCACCAGCACGGACGCGACCACCCACGGTGACAGAACGCCTTTTAGCGCGGTTTTCGCACTGTAGACCAGCAGCAAAATCGCCACAATCAGCATAATGGCATGGCTGATATTCAGCGGCTGCTCCGGGCGACCCTGCTGAGGAGGCACAAAACGCGCGGCCAGCGAAACCACCACCAGCACGATCGGCACGTTGATTAAAAACACCGAGCCCCAGTAGAAATGCTCGAGCAGCATACCGCCAATCAGCGGGCCAAACGCCGCGCCACCGGATCCCACTGCGGCCCAGACGCCGAGCGCAATATTACGATCCCGCGCGTCGATAAACAGCGTGCGGATCCCAGCCAGCGTAGCCGGAATAATCATCGCCGCGCCGATTGCCAGCGAGGCGCGCGCCGCAATCAGCCACCCTGCTGACGGGGCAAACGCTGCCGCCAGCGATGACAGGCCAAACAGCGTGCTGCCAATCATGAGCAGTCGTTTAAAACCAATGCGGTCACCCAGGGCGCCCATCGGCAGCACCATACCCGCCATCACCAGCGAGTAAATATCGATGATCCACAGCAATTCATTGCCGCTGGCGCCCAGCGTCATGCTCAATGTCGGCGCCGCCACGTGCAGCACCGTCGCGTCGATCGCCACCGGGATATACACCAGCACGATAATCACTAACGCTAACCACTGACGAAACATAAATTTCCTTTTCTTTTAAAACATGGACACATGTCCAGGATGCGATCCTACGTAAAGTTGAACACATGTCCAGCTTTTTGTTACACTCGTTTCATTCCCATTGAGAGTGAGTAAACATGCGATATCTGAGCAAGGATGAACGGCGGGAAGCCATCTTACAGGCCGCCATGCGTGTGGCGCTGGCTGAAGGACTGGCTGCAATGACGGTACGCCGTATTGCCGCCGAGGCCGGAGTCGCCACCGGCCAGGTGCATCATCATTTTACGTCCGGCGGCGAACTAAAATCGCTGGCCTTCGTACGGCTAATTCGCGAGCTGCTGGATGCGGATGTCGCGGGTAAACAGGCCGGCTGGCGGGAACAGCTTCATGCCATGCTCGGCAGCGATGACGGGAGGTTTGAGCCCTATATTCGCCTGTGGCGTGAGGCGCAAATCCTGGCCAGCCGCGATGCCGATATCAAAGGCGCCTATGTGATGACCATGGAGATGTGGCACCAGGAAACGGTGGTGATTATTCGGGGAGGAGCTGAAGCCGGGACCTTTACGCTTACTGACCGGCCGGAAAATATTGCCTGGCGCTTGATAGGCCTGGTATGTGGCCTGGATGGGATTACGGTATTGAATATGCCAGAAATGGACGACGCGGCATTTAATAAGCATCTCGATAAACTTATTTCCCTCGAGTTATTTTAATACTCCAAACGGAATATTATTCTTTATAAAATTTACAATTAGTGCGAGCACTGCCTCAAGCCAGGCAGCGTGGCTTCCTGCCCGAGCGGTGCCATCGACAACGGCATCGTGTCGATCGTTCTTATCTTCCCCTTCACCCGCCTGGTACACGTGTGGAACGCGCCGTTTGAGTACTTCACGCGTCGGTACCAGATGGTGAGATCGCGCCGCTGACTGTGTCGGGTGGCGGCTTCGCCTTAGCCGACCTACGTTCGAACCCTGTAGGCCAGGTAAGGCGTAGCCGCCCCCGGGCTAAAAGGTCAGAACGGAGTGCTTCCGCTTATGATTGAAACAACTAACATCAGGAGCAAAACCGCAGCGATAAGACCAAAAGCCAGGAGCGCCGCATGGAAAGCGATCGTGGCCCCGGAAAAAAAGAGTGCCCCACTCACGGTCCATTTGTTCTCTTTACGCAGGCCACTAATGAAAGCAAGTCCCAATGCCATCACAGATAACATTATTCCGCTAGCGATCAGTAACCGGTCAATATCTACCGGTTCCTTTTTCTTCTCAACGGTCGGCTGCTCTCCTTTTATACCAGCCATTATTCCTTTTTTTACCGCCGAAACCTTTTCAGCCACAACAACTTCAAGCGCTGTCGACTTTGAAGAAAACGGACCGAGGGTGAACTGAACTAATGAGAGAAGCAGAGCAATTACCCCGAGCAACATTCCCGCTGAACTGAATTTATTCCGAATCAAGATTTCCATATCAGTATGCCTTTGATATTGTCGGGTGGCGGCTACGCCTTACCCGACCTATGTTCGAGCCCTTGTAGGCCCGGTAAGGCGTAGCCGTCACCGGGCTATTTTCCTGCCTGCGGATGCGTATCAAACCCTGCCATCACCGCCGTCAATTCTGACAGTGTAAAGCCGTGCTTCGGATCGTCAACCCCCAGCCCAAAGCGCTCCTGCATCAGCTGGTATAGCGCCTCAGCATCCGGCAGATGGATCTGCTCCTCCACATGGCCATTCTGCCAGTGGGTAAAGTTGAAGTTGGTTAGCGTCAGCTTGCCGCCGTCCGGCAGATGGCGACACATCAACAGATGATGACGAAAATGCGACTGCGGCCAGTGCGCCGACCAGAAATTCCCCATCACGTAATCGCTGAAATACTGCGTCGTCAGGTCAAACTGGTACATCGACTGCCAGTGCTCGTGGTGACGGAACTGCAGCACCCAGTCGTTCCCCTCGCTCAGCAGACGATACAGCCCGTGCGGCGTCTCCTGTTCTTCATTAGCGAGCAGCCGAATCGGCGCCGTCAGCGTCTGGCCGCCAAAGCCAACATCGGCAATCCAGCGCTCACCGTTAAGCTCAACCAGCAGCAGACGGTGCGTGCGCGGCGACATTTGCGGCGGATTCGCTAATACCACGCGCCCCAGCTCGCTACGCACCGTAAACCCAACTTCACGCAGGACGCGCTCGAACAGGCCGTTTTGCTCAAAGCAGTACCCTCCGCGACGTGCGGTGACCAGCTTGTCGACCAGGCACCGATCGTCAAGCTGGATTTCGCGAGGCAGAACAACATCAATATTCTCAAAAGGGATCGCACAGTTGTGATGTAAATGCAGCGCGCGCAGGGTATCGATATCCACCCGCGTCGGTTGCGCCCAGCCGATGCGGGCAAAATAGGCGGTCAGAAATGGGGACATACATCAGTTTCCTTTGATTGAGATGTTCTGTTTATAAACTAATTTTACGCACCCACTTTGATTTACGTGCTTTTTCGTCATACTCATCGGTGTAGATGAGGAGATCCTATGAGCCACTTTCGCCCTGTTGAATTACGTCATGCCAGCCGTCTGCTGAACCACGGCCCTACTGTGCTTATCACCAGTCGGGATGAAAGCCTCGACAGACGCAACGTGATGGCCGCCGCATGGTCAATGCCCGTTGAGTTTGAACCGCCGCGCATCGCAATAGTCGTGGATAAAAGCACCTGGTCGCGCGAGCTAATTGAGCGCAGCGGAAAATTTGGCATCGTCATCCCCGGCGTGGCGGCGGCCAACTGGACATACGCGGTCGGTAGCGTCAGCGGGCGCGATGAGGACAAATTTAACTGCTATGGGATCCCGGTCGTGAACGGTCCTGAACTTGGCCTGCCGGTGATAGAAGAAAAATGTCTGGCGTGGATGGAATGTCGGTTATTACCCGTCACCTCAGCGGCAGAAAAATACGATACGCTGTTTGGGGAAGTGGTTTCAGCTGCAGCCGATGAACGCGCGTTTATCGCCGGGCGCTGGCAGTTTGACGGGGATAAGCTGAATACCCTGCATCATCTTGGTGCCGGGACGTTTGTCGCGAGCGGGAAGATGGTGAAGGCGCTGGATTGAGAAAACCCTCCCCCTATTGGGAGAGGGTGACCGTATTACTTCGCGCGCCGCGTAATAATCTCATCCGCAACATTCCGCGGGGCTTCCGCAAAATGATGGAACTCCATCGTATACGTCGCGCGCCCCTGGGACATCGAGCGCAATGTTGTGGCATAACCAAACATCTCTGCCAGCGGCACGTCAGCGCGAATAATCTGGCTTCCGTACTGCTCTGCCATTCCCTGCACCATGCCGCGCCGGGAGGAGAGATCGCCCATGATGTTGCCAGCGTACTCTTCCGGCGTTTCCACCTCTACGTGCATGATCGGCTCGAGAATCACCGGATCTGCCCTGCGGGCGCCCTCTTTGAAGCCCAGGATCGCCGCCATGCGGAACGCCATCTCCGAGGAGTCGACGTCGTGATACGAGCCAAACGTCAGCGTCGCTTTGACATCAACGACCGGATAGCCCGCCAGCACGCCGCTGTTCATCGCTTCCCGCAGCCCTTTCTCAACGGACGGGATGTACTCGCGCGGCACCACGCCGCCCTTGGTGGCATCTTCAAATTTAAAGCCACTTCCGGGCTCCAGCGGCTCCAGGCTCAGCACCACATGGCCGTACTGCCCTTTACCGCCGGACTGACGAACAAATTTACCTTCGATATCCTTCACCGTTTTACGCAGTGTTTCACGGTAGGTTACCTGTGGGCGGCCAATGTTCGCCTCGACGCCAAACTCACGCTTCATTCGGTCGACGATAATCTCAAGATGTAGTTCACCCATCCCGGAGATAATGGTCTGGCCGGACTCTTCGTCAGTATGCAGGCGGAAAGAGGGATCCTCCGCCGCCAGACGCTGCAGCGCGATCCCCATTTTCTCCTGATCGCCTTTGGTTTTAGGTTCAATCGCCAGCGAGATAACCGGATCCGGGAACTCCATGCGTTCAAGCGTGATCACGGCATTCGGATCGGTGAGCGTGTCGCCGGTGGTCACATCCTTCAGCCCAACGCAGGCCGCGATGTCTCCCGCGCGCAGTTCGTCCACCTCGTGGCGATCGTTGGCATGCATCAGCACAATACGCCCGATACGCTCTTTCTTCCCTTTCACCGGGTTGTACACCGCGTCGCCTTTGCGCAGCACGCCAGAGTACACGCGAATAAAGGTCAGTTGACCGACGTACGGGTCGCTCATCAGCTTGAACGCCAGGGCCGAGAACGGCTCATCATCGCTCGGATGACGTTCCGCGTGCTGCCCTTTTTCATCCACGCCATCAATGGCCGGCACGTCCAGCGGCGACGGCATGAGCTCAATGACCGCATCAAGCATGCGCTGCACGCCTTTATTTTTGAACGCGCTGCCGCACAGCATCGGCTGAATTTCACCCGAGATGGTGCGAATACGCAGCCCTTTGATAATTTCCGCTTCCGTCAGGTCGCCCGTTTCCAGGTACTTATCCATCAGTTCATCGCTGGCTTCCGCCGCCGCAGAAACCATTTTTTCCCGCCATTCCTGAGCGGTACTGACCAAATCATCCGGCACGGGCGCATAGGTAAACACCATGCCCTGCGTCGCGTCGTCCCACAGAATGGTGCGCATCTTGATGAGGTCCACCACGCCGGTGAAATGATCTTCTGCACCCACCGGAATGACAATCGGCACCGGATTGGCCTTCAGGCGCTCCTGCATCATCCGCACGACGCGGAAAAAATCGGCACCCGGACGGTCCATTTTGTTGACGAAGGCCAGACGCGGAACGTGATATTTATTGGCCTGACGCCAGACGGTTTCCGACTGCGGCTGCACGCCGCCCACGGAGTCATACACCATCACGGCGCCGTCGAGTACGCGCATGGAACGTTCCACCTCAATGGTGAAATCCACGTGCCCCGGGGTGTCGATGATGTTAATCCGGTGCGGCTCATAGCCTCTGTCCATACCCGGCCAGAAGCAGCTGACGGCCGCGGAGGTGATCGTGATCCCGCGCTCTTGCTCCTGCGCCATCCAGTCAGTGGTTGCCGCGCCATCGTGTACTTCACCCAGCTTGTGGCTCATCCCGGTGTAAAACAGGATGCGCTCAGTGGTGGTGGTTTTACCGGCATCGATATGCGCGGAGATACCGATGTTGCGATAACGTTCGAGAGGGATGGGTCGGGGCATGATATTTCCTTAGTCACTATGACTTGTCTGTGACGACCAGGATGGTCGTGCATTCGTTCGTTTGCTATAATAGTCTTATTGTACGAGTATTATCGAACTATTTTTTAACGGTTGACCTATTGTTGATATAGCTCAATCTGACGCCAAACGCAGGAAAACGATGATCCCAAACCACCCTGAAACTGAACAAATACTGCTGGAAAATGTGCTGTTTGCCCTCGGCAATCCGCTCCGGCTGTCGATCATTCGCCGGCTGTCCGATGGCAGCGAACTCAGCTGTAACGCGCTGCGCCCGGAGGATGTAGTAAAGTCGACAATGACGCACCACTGGCGCGTACTGCGCGACAGCGGCGTTATCTGGCAGCGCCCGCAGGGGCGGGAGAACATGATTTCCTTACGCCGGGACGATCTGGATGCCCGTTTTCCAGGTCTGATGGAGATACTGCTGCAGGTTAAATAATTTCAGTCCCTTCCAGGCGATAGACCGGGATCCGCCGGGTAGTTTTGGTGAGCGTATCAAACACCTCGGCGTCGGACGTCACGATCCTCATCCCTGATTTGCGTAATCTCTGCACATCGGCCGCGATGCGCTGAATGCCAAACCAGAAAAGCCCGTCGAGTGCCGTTATCGCTAACCCATTTTCCAGCGCCAGCTTAAGTCGTTCGCGGGGGGCTTTAACCTGCTGGGCAATTTGCCGGTAAGGCGCTTCATTGCATCCTGTCGCGTCACTGCGCTGGATACGCGTTTTCAGCTGATAGGTAAATTCGTCAGGTATCCCGTCGAGATCTTTTTTCAGGCTATAGACGCAGCCAAAGCGCTTGCCGTTAAACAGAACATTTTTCTGACTTAGCTGAAGCTCTTTTCTGACAACGTCTATGAGCTGGGGCGCACGGGTAAGGAGCAGCCTGAAGGGCAGCTCGAAGCTGGTGACGTAATCCACATTAAGCAGCGCGAGGCGCAGCCGCTCCTCAGCACCGGACTTTTGCTCACGACACTCCTCCATCACCTCAGCCCACTGGCGCGTCAGGCGCTCCGGCTCAGCTGCTTCGGTAAGGAGATATTTTTCAATCTGATAATCAACTCTTCCGGTCATCGTGTGGAATCCCGTCACTGTGGATGCGGTAATTCTATACAGCGCGGTGATATTTATAAAGGACTGAACCGCAGCGACATCCTGAAAATGTCGTTGCGATTCAGCATCCTGACGTTTCGGATCAGTGCGCCATAATCCAGCCCATCAGCAGCGTGGCGAAAATCACCGTCGACGCGCCGCCGATGCGGGTGGCAATCTGCGCAAACGGCATGAGCGACATCCGGTTAGACGCGGACAAAATGGCCACGTCCCCCGTTCCGCCCAGTCCGCTGTGGCAGCAGGTCACAATGGCCGCTTCCACAGGATACATATTCAGTCGCGACGCGATAAAGTAGCCGCTCAGCGCCATCGCAATCACGACCGAACCGCATACCACCACGTATCCCACCGAAAAGACCGACACCACGCTCTCAAGCGGCACGTATAACATCCCGAGGCCGATCATCAGCGGCCAGACCAGCGCAGCCGAGACGAATTTATAGCAGCTGTGCGCGCCCTGCTCCATTGAGGCCGGGATCACCCTGAAGTATTTACACAGGACGGCAATCAGGATCATCAGCACCGGGCCGGGAATGTGGACCAGTTTTTCAAACAATCCGCCGACGATGAAAAACGCGCACACCATCAGCAATCCGCCCCCCATCAGATGAAAATCCGTCTGCTGCGTGCTTTGCGCCCCGGCAAACAGGCTGGCGTCGTCTTTACTCCGCGTAAGCATGCCATTTCCCGAAAGCGCAGGACGTTTCGCGCCGAGACGCGCCAGCGAGCCCGCACAAATAATGGCGAAGATATTCCCGACGACCGCAGCGGGTGCCAGCTGCGCAACGTAGACGTCCGGCGTCTGCCCCAGTATTGCCGAATAGGCCAGGGACAGCGGCAAAATCCCCTCGCCGATCCCGCCGCCGATAATAGGCACAATGATGAAGAAGAAGGTGTGGTAAGGCGTATAACCAAACAGTGAGCCCACAATGAGGCCGCTCAGCACGGCCATGCATGTTCCGGCCACCAGCGGAACAAACATGCGCATCATCCCCTGGATCAGCAGCACCCGGTTCATCCCCAGAATGCTGCCGACCACCAGGCAGGCGATGACGAAATAGAGCAGGTTCGCCTCTTTCATCAGCAGATGCACGGTATCAAGGGTATGTTTCCCGAATACGCCAAAATAGACCAGCACGGAGGGGACCATCAGGCACAGGATCGCCGGGCCGCCGATATCCTTCAGCACCGGAATTTGACGCCCCACTTTGGCAAACGCGAAACCGAGGGTCATGATGACCGCGAGTCCACCTATCATATTTTTCGGCAGCAGCCCTGCCCAGGCGGACGTCGCCACAATCGCGGCAATCCCGACGAACAGCATCAACGGGACCGTGCCCACCTCGGTATTATTGAGCCCAAAGGCAAAACGCGAGGTCGACAGTTCAGAAGTCGGTACAGGATTATCTTTCATATAATCACCTGAATTTATGTTCGGATAAACAGAGAAAGGAATAACTGGAACTATTCCTGATACGAATAAATGTTCTTAAATATAAATAAAGACTTAGATGGCCTTTTCTAAAAACAGGCTCACGATGAAATTATCATGGACCTGCGGGTAGAAATGTGAACAATCTGGCTCTTTGCTTTTAAATAACTTAATTCAGCATTAAGTAACTAAAGTTATTTATAACGGCTAATGTTGCTTTCTTGCGTCTTATCAATATTTGACGAAAGTATTAGTTATCCAACTAATGCAATCTTTTTGAAATTAATAAAACCAGAGAGAGTGTGACCCTTGTCACTCCTGCCCTGCTTTCTAAGCGCTAGATTAGCGCTGCAATAAAACACATAAAATACCCTACAGGAAATACTATGCCTTCATTACTATTACAGTCACTGTTTCCGCTCGTCTTTATAATGTTACTTGGATGGCTAAGTGGAAAGCTGGGATATTCCCGGCGTGAAGATGCAAACGTCATGGCAACCGTGGTGATTCGTTTCGCCCTTCCTTTCCATCTTTTTATTGGTGCATTGCATACCGATCCCAATAAAATTAAGAACCTGACCTTTATGGCCGTTTTAGTTGTCGGTTTAATGGGGTCGTATTTACTGACGCTATTTATTTCGCGCTACGTTTTTCGCCACGATATCAAAACCAGCGCCATTCAGTCTCTGGTTTGCGCCTTTCCCGATATGGCCTACTTTGGCGCACCGGTCCTGGCGGTCTTGATTGGGCCGGAAGGATTTATCGGCGTGCTGATTGGCAATATTATTACCAGCGTTATCATGATCCCTCTGACTATCGTCCTGATTCGTATGGGTGATAAAAACGGTCATGACGGCCTGGAGGCGCTGCACCCGGGCGCGATGATCGTGCAAAACCTCATCAAGGCGGCACGCAATCCTATCGTCTGGATCCCGGTCTCCGGCGTCTTGCTCAGTCTGGCCGGCGTGCAAATTCCTTCTATTCTCAGCATACCTATTGAGATGGTTGGAAAGGTTTCAGGCGGGCTGTCCCTGTTTGCCCTCGGCCTGTTGTTTTACGGTGAACGTCCAAAACTGAACGTGCAGACGTTTACCAATATCAGTATTAAAAACCTTATTCAGCCGGCAATGATGGCCGCCGCGGGGATCGCCTTTGGCCTGAGCCATACCTTACTGCAGCAGGTCGTAATTATTGGCGCAACGCCTTCCGCTATTGCCGCGGGGATGTTTGCCTTACGCAGCGATACCTATATTGATACCGCATCCTCTTCCATATTAATTGGCACTGCCGTCGGGGTCGTGACCGAAGGCATTATGATCTATTTTATTTCTTAATCTGCTTTATATAAAAAATTCAGGAGTTAACCATGTCCCGGAAAGAAGTTCTGTACACCCCCTATAACGGGGCCGTATTGCTGGAAAATCCGCTGCTAAATAAAGGGCTCGCATTTATCAAAGAAGAGCGTGACAATTTTAATCTGCATGGGTTATTGCCGCACAACGTTGAAACGATTGAGGAACAAACCGAGCGCGCCTGGGTGCAGTTCTGTCATTTTAAAAGCGATATTTCGCGTCATGTATACCTGCGAAATATTCAGGACACCAATGAAACTCTTTTTTATAACCTCCTGCGTTCGCACCTGAAAGAGACGTTACCGATTATCTATACCCCGACGGTCGGTGAAGCCTGCGAGCATTTCTCCACGATATATCGACGCGCGCGCGGCCTGTTTATTTCATGGCCGAATCGCCATCGTATTGATGAGATGCTGCAAAGCTTTTCGCGCAACGACGTTCGCGTGATTGTGGTGACGGACGGGGAGCGTATTTTAGGGCTTGGCGATCAGGGTATCGGCGGAATGGGTATCCCAATTGGCAAGTTGTCGCTGTATACCGCCTGCGGAGGGATCCATCCTGCCTCTACCCTGCCAATTATGCTGGATGTCGGCACCAATAATCAGCAACACCTCGACGATCCGATGTACATGGGCTGGCGCCACCCGCGCATCAGCGACGACCAGTACGCTGAGTTTATGGATATGTTTGTCAGCACCGTTAAAGCGCGCTGGCCCAATGTGCTCCTGCAATTTGAAGACTTTGCGCAGAAAAACGCCACAAGGCTGCTCCAGCGCTACCGCGACCAGCTGTGCTGCTTCAATGATGATATCCAGGGTACGGCCGCCGTGACCGCCGGTACGCTGATGGCGGCGGCGCATGCGGCGGGCACGCGCATTCGCGACCAGCGCGTGGTCTTCCTGGGCAGCGGTTCTGCCGGATGCGGGATAGCTGAAAAAATTGTGGCGCTGATGGTGGATGACGGCCTGACCGAGCCGGAAGCGCGCAGCCGGATCTTTATGGTCGATCGCTTCGGCCTGCTGACCGACGACATGACCAATGTGCTCGATTTCCAGAAAAACCTGCTTACCGCGCGCGACGCCGTTTGCAGCTGGCAGGTAGACTCGCAAAATATTTCCCTGCTGGACGTGGTGAAGAACGCGCATCCTACGGTGATGATCGGCGTTTCAGGCCAGCCGGGGCTGTTCAGCGAAGAGATTGTCAAAGAGATGCATCGCCACTGTCCGCGCCCAATCATCATGCCGCTCTCGAACCCGACCTCGCGGGCGGAAGCCCAGCCGCAGGATCTTATCGCCTGGACCCAGGGTGCCGCGCTGGTGGCCACCGGCAGCCCGTTTGCCCCGGTATTCTGGGAGAATGAACACTACGAGATCGCCCAGTGTAACAACGCCTATATTTTCCCGGGCCTGGGGCTGGGCGTGCTGGCCTGCAACGCGCGCCGGGTGACGGAAGAGATGCTGATGGCAGCAAGCCGCAGCCTGGCCGCGCAGTCTCCGCTGGTCACCACGGAAAAAGGCGGATTGCTGCCGCCGGTAGATCAGATTGAAACGGTTTCACGCCAGATTGCCGTCGCCGTCGCCCGGGCCGCGATTGAACAGGGCGTGGCTCCGGCGATAGATGATGAGACGCTGATGGCGCGTATTGAGAAGACCTGGTGGCAGGCGGACTATGCGCCGTACCGCAGGTCTGCGCTGTAGCGCCAGTCATGCCCTCACCGCAGGGTGAGGGCATCGCTGTGGTTTTAGTGCTGTATGCCTGAGCGGTCAGAAAAATCGCTGGCGGAGAGACTATCACCCCGCGTTGCCGCCTGTTTCAGACGGGCATACCGGTCAGGTACCCCTTCAGGACGCGTTTTGAAGCGACGATGCAGCCACATATACTGCTCTGGCGCCATGCGTACGGCCTGCTCAATTGCCCTGTTCATCTGCGTCGCCACGGCTTCTTTATCGCCGCCCTGCAACGCCTCGCTGATATCCTCAAGAATAATCAGTTCGTAACCGGAGCCATCCGCCCTGCGGCGCGGCACAAAGGGGATGACGGCAGGCTTAGCGCTTTTGACCAGCATATAGCTTCCAGCGGTCGTGGCGGCGTCCGGAACCGCAAAGAACGGCACAAAGACGCTATTGGTTTTGCCATAGTCATGGTCCGGGGCGTACCACAAAATCTCATTTTGCTTCAGCGAGCGGATCATGCCCTTTAAATCATGACGATCGAGCATGGTTTTATTGGAGCGCAGGCGTCCGCGCGTCTGAAGCCAGTCCAGCAGCGCGTTATTATTCGGACGATACACCCCAATGCCGGGATTAAGCATGCCAAAGATCCGCGCGCCCAGCTCAAGGGTGAGAAAATGCATGCCAACGAGCACCACGCCATTGCCCTTTGACCGCGCCGTTTCCATGTGCTCATACCCCTGCACGGTAAAGCATTTCTTCACCCGCCACGCGGGCCAGAACCATGCCATCCCGGTTTCGATTACCCCCATTCCTACCGATTCAAAATTACGCTGCAGCAGGGACTCTCGCTCCGCCTTTTTCATCTCCGGGAAACAAAGCTCCAGGTTGCGGCGGGCAATTTCGACGCGGCGGGGAAGCAGGCGCATCGCCAGTCGACCAAGGCCGTGACCGATTCTGAACAGAAGCGGATAAGGGAGCAGCATGATGAGCCACAGAGCCGCAATGCCGGCCCAGCTTAGCCAGTAACGGGGATGAAGAAAGGCGAAAGAAAAACGGGGTAATTTTGTCATGCGAAAATTATCCTTTAACGTGTCTGTCCTTAATTGATTCTGTTGAAGATCTTTCCTAAGGATTAATAATATGTCAGCCAGAAACGTTAATTGTAGCGGATAAAACAAAACGCATTTTTATCGATTTTTGCGAAAAACATGAAGACGAGACGGGAAAAAACCGGGAAGGAGAGATCCATCCCCCCGGCAAGTGCGCTTACATTGAATAGCCAGGCTTTTTAATTAATTCGTCCAGCTTCGGTCCTATTTCGGTATCCCAGACCTGCGCTTTCCAGTCCTCCTGGTTCACCTGATTCAACGCAACGGAGACCGAGCTGTCTTTGCTGTTGAAATGGCGGATAATCACCTCAGCAATATCCTCGGCCAGTGCGGCTTTTTGTTCGTCGTTCAAATCGCGGGGAAAACATTTGATATCTACGTGTGGCATATGCAGGCTTCCAGTTGTGAGTCAGGGCTCCACGTTATCAGATAATACCGTTGGCCTTTAACACCTTGTGCAGTTCCGGCAGCTGGCATACGGTGTCCGCAATAGCCGTAAACCTCGGCGTATTGGTCGCAAACCAGTCATGGCGAGGTCCCCAGGTTCGCGCCACCGCGATATATACATCCAGCAGCGTCAGCCGTTCACCCAGCGCAAACGGGGCGGCCTTGAGCTGAGTTTCGAACCACAAATAGAGGGACTTCCGGTATTCGATGCAGCTTTTCTGCAGCTGTTCGGGCGCTTCCGGCGCCCAGCGTTCTGGATAGTCCGCATACGTAAACGTGGGATAGACGTTGGCCACAAACCAGATCAGCAAGCGCTGAAACTGATGGCGTTCGGTCTGCCCCACGGGCGGCGCGAGATCGGGGCATCTGTCGAGCACCATCAGGGCAATCGCCGCCGTTTCGGTCATAATGGCGCCATTTTCCAGCTCCAGCGTGGGCACCTGACACAGCGGGTTGAGCTTTTGCAGCAGCTCGCGCGGCGGGCCGGGCTGGTCAAACCCGTCCACGTTGATAAATTGATAAGGGATATCGGCCAGGGTTAGCATCACTTCACCGATCGCCGAGCCCCAGCCGGGTACGCCATAGAGTTTAATCATGTTGCCCCCTCAGGGATGAAAACCCTAAGTGTAGAGCACCATTAGTAGGTTATCCCAGGCGGGTTGACCTCCGACTGCGCCACCGCTTCGCCCTGCTCACCCCAGCGCGCCAGCACCTTCTGGTAATCACCCCGCTTAATCGCGCCGTCCAGCGCGGCCTGCAGCGCGTACACCAGCTCATTGCCTTTTTTGGTTGTGGTCGCGACATAGGCTTTTTTCGGACCTAAACCGACGACGCGGGTTTTGCCCGTGAGCGCAGCCTTATAGGCCGATACCGACTGCGGACCAAAGAACACGTCCGCCCTGCCGGACTGAATATAGAGATTGCCCGAGGCATCGTCGTGGAGATAGACCGGCAGCGCAGGCGCTCTTCCCGCCTTTTTGTTCTCTTCGTTCCAGCCCAAAAGGATGCGTTCCTGATTGGTACCAGAGCCGACAATCACCTTTTTCCCGGCCAGATCTTCCGCGCTTTTGATTGACTGGATCTCGCTGGTGGATTTCACCGAAAACGCCAGCGAATCGACGCGGTAGGTCGCAAAATCAAACTTCTCTTTACGCTGTTCGGTCACCGCAATGTTCACCAGCGCCACGTCGTAGCGCCCGGAGGCGATCCCCAGCGGCCAGTCTTCCCACGCCGTCGGCACCAGCTTCAGCTTTAATCCCAGGCTGCCCGCCAGCAGGCGGGCGATATCCGGGTCGCTTCCGATGCGCGTGCGGTTATCGCTGGCCAGCAGCGCCAGCGGCGGAGAATTCAGCGCCGAAACGGCGACCGTCAGCGTACCCGGCTCAACGAATTTGTAATTGGCGGGGATCTTCGCCACGGCCTGCCGATCCACCGTCACCGGCAGCGGCTGCTCGTTAGCTTTCAAATCAACGCTGGCGTGGCTCACCGTCGTGAAGATCAGCCCCGCCAGAAGTCCGTATTTCATTGGAACTCCTTACAAGACTTTGGAGAGAAACTGGCGCGTTCGCGCATGTGACGGACGGTTTAATACCTCGTCACTGCTTCCCTGCTCGACGATTTTTCCGTCGACCATAAACACCACCTGATCCGCCACCTCCCGGGCAAAGCCGATCTCATGGGTCACCACCACCAGCGTGGTGCCGGACCGGGCCAGCTTTTTGATCACGTCCAGCACTTCCCCCACCAGCTCCGGATCCAGCGCCGAAGTGGGCTCATCAAACAGCATCACGCGGGGACGCAGCGCCAGCGCGCGGGCAATGGCAATACGCTGCTGCTGACCGCCTGAAAGATGGCGTGACCAGGCATCGGCTTTATCCCGCAGCCCAACCACGTCCAGCAGGCTGTACGCCCTTTCCACCGCCTCTTTTTTGCTGAGCTTTTTATGCGCGATGGGCGCCTCTATCAGGTTTTCCAGCACCGTGAGATGCGGAAACAAATTGAAGTTCTGGAACACGTAGCCCACGTTGACGCGCTGTTTGAGGATTTCCTTCTCCTTTAGCTCATACAGCCTGTCGCCCTGACGACGGTAGCCAATGTAATCCCCGTCGATCTGGATAAAGCCTTCGTCGACGCGCTCCAGGTGATTAATGGTGCGCAGCAGCGTCGATTTACCGGAGCCGGACGGCCCGAGGATGACCGTTACGGACCCGGGCAGGATCTCAAGCGAAACGTTATCGAGCGCTTTATGGCGGCCAAAATACTTGCTGACGCCGGTAATCGAAATGTGTCCTTCAGGAGAGGCTTGCATGGACGGGCTCCTGTGCTGGCGTGGTGGTGACAGAACGGGTGCGACGGACGGCACGGTTCTGGTTAACGGCAGAGCGGCGTTCGCTGCGGGCAAGCGCGCGTTCGACGCCATACTGAATAGCGGACAGGACGGTGGTGATCGCCAGGTACCACGCGGCACCGACCATCAGCAGCGGGATCACCTCCTGCGTGCGGTTGTAGATCATCTGGATGGTATAGAACAGTTCCGGCATTGCCAGGACGTACACCATCGCCGTGCCCTTGGCGAGGCTGATGATCTCATTGAACCCCGACGGCAGAATGGTGCGCAGCGCCTGAGGCAAAATGATGCGCACCGTGCGTCGCCAGGCCGGCAGGCCGAGCGCGGCAGCGGCCTCATACTGGCCGTGATCGACCCCGAGGAATCCGCCGCGAATGATCTCGGCGGTATAGGCGCTCTGCACCAGGGTGAGCCCCACCACGGCGGTAGAAAACTGCCCCAGCACGTTGATGGTTTCAAAGCTGCCCCAGGTGATGCCGGTGAACGGCACGCCGAGCGAAAGCGTGTCGTAGAGATAGGAAAAGTTGTAGAGAATGATCAGCACCACGATCAGCGGCAGCGACCGAAACAGCCAGATATAGGCCCACGCCAGGCTGCTCAGCAGCCAGGATGAAGAGAGTCTCGCCAGCGCCAGCATGCCGCCAAACACCACGCTCAGCGCGGTGCCGATCAGCGTCAGCAGCAGGGTCTGCCCGACACCTTCAAGGATCACCGGGTCAAAGAACCAGCGGGCAAACACCGCCCACTCCCAGCGCGGGTTAAAGGCCACGGACTGAATCACGACCGCCAGGACAAACAGCGCCACCGCGGCGCCGACGGCCCGCAGCGGATAACGCGCCGGGACCACCTTAATGGTTTCAACGTTGCTCATCGTCGTTCCTCATGCGGTTTTACTGAACGCTTCGCGTACCAGCGTTTTGGTGAAGCGCAGCCGACCGTCAAACGGCGGCTGGCTGTACTCTTCCGGATCGCGGTTCAGATCGAACTGCGCCTGATAGCCCTGGCTGAGATAGAGCCGAACCGCTTCCGGCTGGCGAAAGCCGGTTGTCAGGTAAATTTGGCTGTATCCTGCCAGCACCGCCCTGCGCTCAAGCTCCTGCACCATGCGCCCGGCAAGCCCCTGCTGACGCAGGGTTTTGTCCGTCCAGATGCGTTTGATTTCCGCGGTGCGTTCGTCGAAAGGTTTGTACGCGCCGGTGGCGATAATCTTCCCGTCGCGCTCCAGCACGATAAACAGCCCCTGCGGCGCTAAATACCACTCTGTAAGCTCAACCTCCGCGTCTTTGGAGAAGTAGTCCCCGTAGCGGGCGGCATATTCACCGAACAGCCCTTCGATAATGGGCTGAAGCTCGGCGTCTTCCGGTGAAACATCACGAAATCGTTCGCTCATCACGCCTCCTTAATCGCCCAGGCCAGCCGGATTCACTTCTGACTGAGGAATACGCTCAACGCCTTCCCCCCAGCGGTTCAGCACTTTGTCGTAGTCGCCGTTTTTGATGACGCCGTTCAGCGCGGTTTGCACCGGCTCAACCAGCCCGCTGCCTTTCTTCAGCGTGACCGCAATGTGCGCCGCCTTCGGCCAGCCGCCGTCGACGCTACCCACCAGTTTGGTTTTCCCGTTCAGCGCCGCTTTCCAGGCGCCAATCACGTTCGGACCAAAGTAGGCATCCGCGCGCCCGGACTGCAGCGCCAGCGTTTGTGCCGCATCGTCTTTGGTGTAGATCGGGGTAAAGGGCTTCAGACCTTTCTTCAGGTTTTCGGCATTCCAGGCCAGCAGGATGGCCTCCTGGTTGGTGCCGGAGCCGACGATAATCCGCAGCCCGGCGATGTCTTCCGCCTTCTGAAGCGACTTGATCGGGCTGGTTGATTTCACGTAGAACCCGAGGGAATCTTTGCGGTATGTGGCAAAGTCAAATTTCTCTTTACGCTCTTTGGTGACGGTAATATTGCTGATGGCGGCATCATATTTCCCGGAGGCCACGCCCAGCGGCCAGTCTTCCCAGGAGGTCGGCACCACGTTTAGCTCCAGCCCCAGGCTGTCAGCGACCAGACGGGCGACGTCCACTTCACTCCCTAACAGCGTTTTGTTGTCGTCGGAAAACACCGTCAGCGGCGGTTGATTGAGGCCCGCCACCGCCACGGTAAATTTCCCCGGGACGGCAAAGCGATAGTCTTTCGGCAGCTGTGCCACCGCATCATTGTTTTTAGCGGTATTAACCGGCGTTTTATTGGCCTCGATGCTCACGCCGGTGCCGTTAATATTCACATTCTCTGCCCAGACGGCAGGGGTAAAGGCCAGCGCGAGCGCCAGAATAAGCGTTGTTTTCTGCATAGCGGGGTTCTCTTTTATTGTTGTGTGTATTGGTTTTTAGGTTCGTCTAAACCCAGACTTTCGCGCAGCGTGGTGCCCGGGTAGTCGGTACGGAACAGGCCGCGCGCCTGTAAAACAGGCACCACCTGGTCAACGAAGCGCGGGAAGGTGTCCGGCGTACCGCCCTGAATGATGAAGCCGTCTGCGGCATAGCCTTCAAACCAGGCCTGCAGGCCGTCGGCCACCTCTTCCGGCGTACCGGAAAAGCGCGGGCGAGGCGAAGCGGCTTCAAGCGCCACCTGACGAAGGGTTAAGCTGCGCTCGCGGGCGTTACGCTTGATTTCATCGGTGGTGCTGCGGAAGCTGTTTTTGCCTAAGTCGCCGATATCCGGGAACGGCTCGTCGAGCGGATACTGGCTGAAATCGTGATGCTCGAAATAGCGTCCGAGGTAGTTGAGGGCATCGTTAATCGACACCAGCGCCGCCGTGGTTTGATACTGGTTTTCCACGTCATCGGCGTCTTTACCCACAATCACGCTGACGCCCTGGAAGATATGTAAATCTGACGCGCGGCGTCCGTTACTTTCCAGCTGCTGCTTCACGTCGCGGTAAAAGGCTTTCGCTTCGTCGAGCGTTTCGTGATGGGTAAAAATGGCGTCGGCATGTTTCGCCGCCAGCTTTTTCCCATCGTCCGACGCGCCCGCCTGAAAGACAATTGGCCGCCCCTGTGGCGTTCGCCCAATATTCAGCGGCCCGGCGACCTGGAAGAAATCACCGTGGTGGTCCAGGGTATGCAATTTTGCCGGGTCAAAAAACTGACCGCTCTCCTTATTGCGCACAAAGGCGTCGCCTTCCCAGGAATCCCACAGCCCTTTCACCACGTCGAGATACTCATCCGCAATGCGATAGCGCAGCGCGTGCTCGGGGTGTTTTTCGCGAGAGAAGTTCTTTGCTGATCCTTCCAGCGGGGACGTCACCACGTTCCAGCCCGCGCGCCCGTTGCTCAGGTGGTCGAGGCTGGCAAACTGGCGAGCCGTGGTGAAGGGCTCGCTGTAGGAGGTGGATAAGGTTCCCACCAGCCCCAGGCGCGAGGTGATGCTGGCGAGAGCGGATAACACCGTCAGCGGTTCAAAGCGATTTAAAAAATGCGGGATCGATTTCTCGTTGATATAGAGACCGTCGGCAACGAATAAGAAGTCGAGTTTGCCCTCCTCCGCCTTTAACGCCGTCGCTTTGACGAAATCAAAATTGATGCTGGCATCGGCGACGGCCTCAGGGTGACGCCAGGCGGACATATTTCCGGATGCACCATGCAAAATGGTCCCCAGCCGCAGTTGACGATGTGCAGACATATTCACCTCTTAAGAATTAAACGTGTTGCAGGGCTTTTTCCGCAAGCTCTGCAAAATAGCGGGCAGCGGGCTCAATTAAGGCTTCATCCGGATTGAAGGCCGGATGGTGTAAACCATACGGGCTGTTGCTGCCGATGCTGACAAACGCCCCCGGGATCTGCTGCAGATAGACCGCGAAATCTTCCCCGCCCATATGCAGCTCGGCGTGTCGGGTTTCGTATCCGGCGTCCCGGGCGACCGAGGTGGCGAAATCGGCCCAGCGCTCGTCGTTCACCAGCGCGGTGGGTCCGGCATACCAGGTGATGTCAATCTGCGCGCTAAAGGCGCTGGCAAACCCGGCGGCGATTTCTCCCACGCGGGCCTTCACATTCTGCTGCACTTCCGTGCGGTGGGTGCGCAGCGTGCCTTCCAGCTCGACGCTTTCCGGCAGCACGTTCCAGGTGTTACCGCCTGCAATGCGCGTCACGCTCAGCACCACCGAGTCCAGCGTGTTGACGTTGCGGCTGGCGACGCTTTGCAGCGCCGTTACCAGCTGGCTCGCCAGCACGATAGCGTCGTTGCCTTCGTGCGGACGTGCGGCGTGCGCGCCCTTACCGGTAATGCGGATCACGAAGCGATCGACGTTGGCATAAAACGGCCCGCCGCGGGTAGCGAACTCACCGACCGGCAGGCCGGGCTCGTTATGCATGCCGAAGATGGCGCTGACGTCACGCAGGGCGCCGGCCCGCACCATGCTCTTCGCACCGCCAAAGTTCTCTTCGGCAGGCTGAAACAGGATCCGCACCCGGCCGTTAAGCGAGGCTTCCCGCTCTTTCAGCTTTATCGCGGCGCCGAGGATCACGCTGGTGTGGATATCGTGTCCGCAGGCATGCATTACGCCTGCACGCTGGGAGCTAAACGACACGCCGCTGCGCTCTTCAATCGGCAGAGCGTCGATATCTGCGCGCAGCGCAATCAGTTTGTTGCCCGAGCCGATTTCCGCCACCAGCCCGGTCGACAGGTCGTAAGGCTGCGGGGTAATCCCGGCGTTCGTCAGCCACTGGCGCAGGCGCGTCGTGGTCTCCACTTCCTGGCCGGAGAGCTCCGGGTTCTGGTGCAGCTCGCGACGCCAGGCAATCAGCTGTTCGCCAAAGCTCATACGGTGACCTCCTTGTTAAGACGCGCCTCGGCAAGCAGGCGCAGCGACGCTACGCGCGTTGCCCCCTCCGCGACCGGCGTGTCGATGATAAATTCGTCAATGCCCCACTTTTCATGCAGGACGTTAAGCTGTTCGAGCACCGACTCAGCCGTACCCGCCAGCAGCGACTGCGCCCGACGTGCAATGCGCACCGGCTCGCTGCCCGCCTGACGCGCAAAGGCGTAGGCCTGCTCTTCGCTGGCCACGGTGACACGCTGGCCGTTTGCCAGCTCAACGCCCCACACTTCGACCTTCTGCGCCAGGGCTTCCGCCTCTGCCTGCGTCGGCGCAACAATCGCCTGTACCGCAACAATCACGTCCCGCGCGCTGTTCTTACGCCAGGTCGAGACCACCTCGCGCAGCAGCTCAGGGTCACCGTTCAGATGCGCGGCAAACACAAAGTGCCAGCCGAGCCCGGCGGCCAGCAGCGCGCTATCGATACTCGCGCCAAGCAGGAAACCCTCTGCAGGCAGCGGCGGCAGCGGCGTGGCGCGAACGGTCTCTTCATCAGACGGATGCTCAGGACGGATCCAGCGATCGAGCTGGGCCAGCTGTTCGGCGAAGCTACCCTTTTCCTGTTGATTCAGACCCTGCTGAAGCGCGCGGGTTGAGAGCGGCAGTCCGCCGGGGGCTTTTCCGACGCCGAGATCCACGCGGCCGGGCGCCAGCGCGGCCAGCACGTTGAAATTCTCGGCAACTTTATAAGGGCTGTAGTGCTGGAGCATCACGCCGCCGGATCCGACGTGGATGCGCGTGGTTTGCCCGAGGATCCAGGCAATCAGCAGCTCCGGCGAGGGGCTGGCAAGGTGGGGTGTGTTGTGGTGTTCGGCAATCCAGAAGCGGTGATAGCCCAGATTTTCTGCCTGCTGCGCCAGCGCCAGCGTACGCGCCAGCGCATCGGCAGCCGTTTCGTTTTCAGCGATGGGGCTTTTATCCAGAATGCTGATTCGCCATGACATGTTGCGTTCTCGTTTGACTTAACATGTCGACATTATTAAAGGCGCATTTCACCACTGAGAAACAATTAATTTACATTTAGTTTGCCGGAAATCAGATATATAAAACCATGCTAAGAATAAGACTTTAAGTCGGCAATCAGCGTTTCCACCTGCCCGCGCCGGGTAATGCGGACGAAGCGAATATGCCCATACTGCGGGTTTTGCAGATCGGCTTCATAACGCGTGCGGTTGTTACGCCAGGTTTTCATCGTCCAGATGAGAATGGACTCTCTGCTGAAGAACGCGCGCCGGAAACTCTCTTTGTTCCCGGTTCCGGGCCAGAGCTCGCGCTTATGCCAGGCGCGTTTGACTGCCCTGGTGACCGCCTGCCAAAGGGTGCGTGCAAAGCCATAATCCACCCACACCACAACGTCGACATCACGCCATTTCATCGGCCGCGTGCGGTTATAGTTGCCGTCAAGCACCCAGTCTGGCGAAGCCCGTAGCGCCTGCTCCAGCTTTTCCTGAAACACATCGTCCGGCGTTCCCTGCCAGTCAGGTCTCCAGTAAAGTCTGTCCATCTCGATATAGGGAATAGCCAGTTCGGTCGCAATCTGCTTCGCCAGCGTGCTTTTTCCGCTCCCGCTGGTCCCGATGACGTTAATTTTCACCTCAGCCTCACTGTAATAACGAAAAGTGGCCAAATCATAGCGTTTTCATCCTGTTAACGAAACGCTATTTCAGTATAGCGATTTTTCCTGAGAGACGATCTCCCTCTTTCAGTTTGGGTTATGTCGTTTATTTGCAGCGACTCCAGAACACGCCCCTGAAAATATTTTCATTTTTATTACATTCGATAGCATTAGCAGATTAAAAATAATTAACAACGGGTATTTCAGGCAGTCATAATTTCAGAGAAAATATGCAGCAGAGCGTTATATAAAAATAATCACATTAATCTTGCCGGAGCATTTTCCGGACGTTTTTATTCTTGCACATCATCATGGAGTTACTCATGAGGCGTAACAGTCCCGTTACACAAAACGAGTATTTACTTAACGATGGTTCGACGTTAATGTCGACCACCGATACCAAAAGCCATATTACCTATGCCAATTCCGCTTTTATTGAAGCCAGCGGATATAAAGAAGAACATCTTCTGGGTGAGCCGCATAACCTCATCCGCCATCCCGACATGCCTGCCGAAGCGTTTGGCGACATGTGGTTCACCCTGCAGCAAGGTGAGACCTGGACGGGGCTGGTGAAGAACCGTCGCCATAATGGCGATCATTACTGGGTAAGGGCTAACGTGACGCCGGTCTGGCAGGGTGGATCCCTGACGGGCTATATTTCCGTGCGAAATATACCCGCACGGGAAGAGATTGCGGCCAGTGAAAAACTGTATGCAAAAGTGCGTAATAACGAATTAAAACATTACCGCTTTTATAAAGGGTTACTGGTTCGGCGCGGTTTATTTTCGTTTATGTCGCTCTTTAAATGTCTTAGCACCAGTAAACGCATCCATCTGGGTATTGCGACGACGGCGTTACTCTCCTGCCTGGCGGTGTATTTATTCCCTGATAAACTTGTGCAGTCGGGAAGTCTGGCGCTGCTGTTTATTGCCCTGACCTATTATCTTCATGCGCAGATCGCCCGTCCGGTAAAATCTATTGTGCAACAGATGCAGCGCGTGGTTTCAGGACGTAAAACGGACTATTACCATTTTGACAGGATCGACGACATCGGGCTGATGATGCGTCTGGTAAATCAATCAGGCTTGAACCTCAATTCGCTGGTTGACGACGTCGGGGCGCAAATCAGCGGGATTGGCACCATCAGCCAGCAGGTCGCGAAAGAAGGTGCAGCGCTGCAGACGCGTTCAGAAGAGACCGCAGACTTTCTGCAGCAAACCGCGTCAGCGGTGGAAGAGATCGCCAGCGCGGTGGAGCAGACTGCAGAAACGGCTAAAGAAGCCACGGAGATGGCGGATCGCACCCGCGACAGCGCCCACCGCGGTGAAGCGATGATGAAAGAGACCATCGGTATGATGCAATCCGTGTCGCAGGATAACAGCCAGATCGTCGATATTATCAGCGTTATCGATCGTATTGCCTTCCAGACCAACATTCTTGCGCTGAATGCTGCCGTGGAAGCGGCGCGTGCAGGTGAAGCCGGGCGCGGTTTTGCCGTGGTGGCGGCTGAGGTGCGCAATCTTGCGCAGCACTCCGCGACGGCGGCGAAAGAGATCAAAGCGCTGATTGAGAAAAACGTCGCCAGCGTCAACGCAGGCGTGGAGAAGGTAGAACAAACCGAAACGCAGCTGACGGTTATGATCGACAACGTGCTGCGGGTCTCCTCCCTGATTAAGGAGATCGGCCACGCCACGCAGGAGCAAACCCAGGCGCTGACGCTCATCAACGCATCCATCTCCCGTATCGGCGCAATGACCCACAACAATACGGGGATGGTGGATAACGTCACTCACGCCGCGAATCACCTGACGCAGCGCACCACGCGCCTGCAGCAGGCGATTGCCGTTTTTGGCGGTTAGCCGTTCGGATACTGCTCGTCGGTGACTTTTTCCAGCCATGCAACCGGGCTGCCGTTAACGGATTCGGCGATGGCAATATGCGTCATCGCCGTTTGCGCGCTTGCGCCGTGCCAGTGCTTTACGCCGGGTGGGATCCAGGCGATATCGCCCTGATTCAATATTTCCGCCGCTTTGCCCCACTCCTGTAACCAGCCGCGCCCCTGCGTCACAATCAGCGTTTGTCCAAGGGGATGCGTATGCCACGCGGTGCGCGCGCCCGGCTCAAAGGTCACGATTGCCCCGCCGACGCTGGCAGGTTCGCTCGCCTGAAATGGCGCGTCAATGCGGACGGTGCCGGTGAACCAGGCTTCCGGCCCTTTTGCTGAAGGTAATGATCCGCTGCGGATAATTTTCATCTTATGCTCCTCGTTTTCTGTTGCGTTAACAGTAGCGCAAAGCAATCCGGAGCATTAGGGTGCATAATCAGATAGAACACATGACTGAAAATCATAAATAGAACCGCGATGCTAAAAGATAATTTCAACGACCTGCTCTCTTTTATGGTAGTCGCCCGCGAGCGCAGCTTTACGCGCGCGGCGGCGCAGCTGGGCGTCTCGCAATCGGCACTGAGCCATGCGATGCGCAAGCTTGAAGCGCGATTAGACGTACGCCTGTTAACCCGCACGACCCGCAGCGTTGTTCCCACTCAGGCGGGTGAGCAGCTTTTTACGCGCCTCAGCCCGCATCTGCTGGAGATCGAACAGGAACTCACGGCGCTTCGCAGCACCCGCGACAAACCCGCAGGTTCTGTTCGCATCGTCGCCGGCGAGCATGCGATGGACGCCGTGCTCTGGCCGATACTGAAGGCGTTTATGGTGCAGTATCCTGACATTAACGTCGAAGTGACGGTCGACAATGGCCTGACGGATATCGTCGATGGCCGTTTCGACGCGGGAGTACGCCTGGGTGAACAGGTGGCAAAAGATATGATTGCGGTACGGATAGCGCCGGATATGCGCATGGCCGTGGTCGGTTCTACGGATTATCTGGCTCGCTTTGGCGTGCCGCAGACGCCGGAACAGCTCGCTGACCACCGCTGCATCAACATGCGCCTGCCCACGCGCGGCGGACTGTATCACTGGGAATTTGAACGCGACGGGCGCGAGCTTCGCGTGCGGGTTGAGGGGCAGCTTACGCTGAGCAGCCTGTCGCAGCGCATCGACGCCGCTGAGAATGGACTCGGATTAGCCTACGTGCCGGAGGCGTCGGTTCTGGAGGCGCTTAATCACGGACGGCTCGTCAGGGTCCTTGAATCGTGGTGTCCTACTTTCGAGGGGTATCACCTTTATTATCCGAGCCGTCGCCAGCACACTACAGCCTTCAGGTTACTGTTAGATGCTCTGCAGCAGTCAAAATCTTTACCACCTGGTAATAATTAAGAGATTCTGATGATTAAATAATCAACCCGCCGAATGTTTTGTCTAAAAACTCATCACGATTCAGCGTGTTGTGATCGCCGTCTGCTCTGACCACACGATTTCCTTCGACGCGCATCACTTTCGGCACGGTTATATTTTGCGTCGCTTATGAATTGCAGGTAGGATGCCTCGCCATGTTTCGCCTTATCCATACGCAGAATGACTGGGAAGGCGACATGTGTTTGCGCAGAAGCAATCGTTTGTATTGCGCTCTGCCAGGCAGGACTATCACGATAATGGTTCAGACAGGCAAACAGGTAACTCAATGAAAACAAGCAATAAAAGCGCAGCCGATCATCACGCTGCTAAACGTCGCTGGTTGAACTCCCACGAAGAGGGCTACCACAAAGCGATGGGCAACCGTCAGGTTCAAATGATCGCCATCGGCGGCGCTATCGGAACGGGTCTGTTTTTAGGTGCGGGTGCGCGTCTGCAAATGGCTGGCCCGGCTCTCGCCCTGGTCTATCTGGTGTGCGGGATCTTCTCTTTCTTCATTCTACGCGCGCTGGGCGAACTGGTACTGCATCGCCCTTCCAGCGGAAGCTTCGTCTCTTACGCCCGTGAATTCCTCGGTGAAAAAGCGGCCTACGTTGCGGGCTGGATGTACTTCGTCAACTGGGCGATGACCGGTATTGTCGATATCACCGCCGTTGCGCTGTATATGCACTACTGGGGCGCGTTTGGCGATGTGCCGCAGTGGGTCTTTGCGCTTGGCGCGCTGGCGATTGTCGGCACCATGAACATGATCGGCGTGAAGTGGTTCGCGGAGATGGAGTTCTGGTTTGCGCTGGTTAAAGTGCTGGCCATCGTGGTGTTCCTGGTCGTGGGTACCGTCTTCCTCGGCAGCGGCAAGCCGCTGGACGGCAATGCCACCGGCTTCCACCTGATAACCGATAACGGCGGATTCTTCCCGCACGGTCTGCTGCCTGCGCTGGTCCTGGTTCAGGGCGTGGTGTTCGCCTTCGCCTCCATCGAACTGGTGGGTACCGCAGCAGGTGAATGTAAAGATCCGCAGACCATGGTGCCAAAAGCCATTAATAGCGTGATCTGGCGTATCGGTCTGTTCTACGTCGGTTCCGTAGTGCTGCTGGTTCTGCTGCTGCCGTGGACTGCCTATCAGGCGGGTCAAAGTCCATTTGTGACCTTCTTCTCTAAGCTGGGCGTGCCTTACGTTGGCAGCATCATGAACATCGTGGTCCTGACCGCGGCGCTCTCCAGCCTGAACTCCGGTCTTTACTCTACCGGTCGTATCCTGCGCTCCATGTCGATGGGCGGTTCTGCGCCGAAGTTCATGTCGAAGATGAGCAAGCAGCAGGTTCCCTATGCGGGGATTCTGGCAACGCTGGTGGTTTACGTCTTTGGCGTGTTCCTGAACTATCTGGTGCCGTCCCGCGTATTTGAGATCGTTCTGAACGTGGCTGCACTGGGGATTATCGCCTCCTGGGCCTTCATCGTGGTCTGCCAGATGCGTCTGCGCAAAGCGATCAAAGAAGGCAAAGCGGCTGATGTGAGCTTCAAGATGCCGGGCGCACCGGTGACCTCCTGGCTCACCCTGCTCTTCCTGTTCAGCGTGCTGGTGCTGATGGCGTTCGACTACCCGAACGGTACCTACACCATCGCGACTATTCCGCTGCTGGCCGTGCTGCTGATTGCCGGCTGGTTCGGCGTGCGTAAGCGCGTTCACGAGATCCACAGCACCGCGCCGGTTCATCACGACGATGAAAAACACGACGCACCGCTGGTAGAAGAAACCTCGCGTTAAGCGTCCGTAAGCATCAAAAAGGGAAGGCAAATGCCTTCCCTTTTTTATTTACAGCGCGATACGAATGACGTCGTCAGGCTGGGTGGCTTCCTGCTGGCGAGTAGATTTTTGTTTCACCGTCACGTACAGGGTTTTGCCATCCGCAGAGAGCGCCAGGCTGTTCGGGTAGACCGGCGTGTCGAAGGTTTTTGTGACCTTATAAGATTTCGCGTCGATCACGCTCACCTTACCGGCTTCACGGTGCGTCACATAGGCTTCATTGCGGGCCGGGTTGAACAGGACCGCCAGGGACTGTGGCGCGGCGATTTTCTCGATCACGCTGCCGTCTTTCAGGCTCACAACCAGCACTTCAGGCTGTTTTGAATCGGTCAGGAAGGCACGCTGCCCGGCGGTGTCGAGGCTGAGGTTCAGGTAGAAGTGCTCTTTTCCGTCATCCTGAACTTTTTTACGGCTGATAATTTTATTGCTGGCCGTATCAATGGTTACCAGCTCGCCGTCCGCATTCGTGGTATAGAGGCGTTTCGCCTGCGCATCCAGCGCCAGGCCGGTGCTATAGGTACCGGTATTGGCAATGGTCTCTTTCAGCTTCAGCGTTGCGCCATCCACCACCCAAATCACGCTCTCTTTGCCGACGCCGGTGATGTAAATTGTATTGCTCGCGTCATCCGCTACCAGCTGGCGCGGCTGCAGCGGTTTGACGGTTTCACTGCGCTGGCGATTATCAAGCACCAGACGCCCTTTCACGTCGCCGGTTTTCGCATCAATGGCAGTCACCGCGCCGTTGATGGTGTTACCGAACCACAGCGTTTGAGTCGCCTTGTCAAAGGTGGCACCAAAGGGTTTCAGATCGCTATGAATCGCCTGCGTCACGTCCAGCGTGATCGGGTCAAGGCGATAGATAACTCCACCCTTATCGGTTTTACGGCTTTGCGAGGTCGCCACCCACAGCGCGTTCTCCTGCTGGCTGACCGCCATTTCATACGCCCCTTTGCCCACCGCTTTACGCAGCACCTCTTCGGCGGCATGCACCTGGAACGTCCCGGCAAGCAGTAAAGTGGCAGACAGCAGCGACAGGCTCAGACGCGGCGAGCACAGATGACGTAAAGACATAACAATTCCTTTTCTGAAAAGAGGGGTTTGGGCTGACATCACTTCCGGCAGGCAACGTCATGGCATCGCCTTTTGATAATGAGAATAGTAATCATTAATGAAGTGAATGTGGAGTTTTTCTTTCGCGCTTCGCCTTTCATTAACGCAATGTGCGGTTATAGTTTTCAAAACATTTACAAAACCTTTAACATGTATGGACATGTTCCATTTGGTTCGTTTATACACCACAACCGGTTTTATTCATGAAAATCATTTCTGCCCGTAAGGCTTCTCTCCCGCTGCTGCTGGTTCCCGTTATTTTCGCGCCGCTAACTGCAATGAGCGCGGAGGAACAGACCATGATCGTCAGCGCCACGCCGCAAACCGTATCGGAACTGGATACCCCGGCCGCGGTCAGCGTCGTCAATGGCGATGACATGCGCCACGCCGCGCCGCGCATCAACCTGTCTGAATCTCTGGGCAGCGTCCCGGGACTGCAAATTCAGAACCGCCAGAACTATGCCCAGGATCTCCAGCTTTCAATGCGTGGGTTTGGTGCCCGCTCAACGTTTGGCGTGCGCGGTATCCGCATGTATGTCGACGGTATCCCTGCCACCATGCCGGACGGACAGGGCCAGACCTCCAACATCGATCTCTCCAGCGTGGAAAGCGTTGAAGTGCTGCGCGGCCCCTTCTCTGCTCTGTACGGCAACGCCTCCGGCGGCGTGATTAATATCAACACCCAGACCGGGCAGCAGCCGCCGACCATTGAAGCCAGCAGCTATTACGGCAGCTACGGTACCTGGCGCTACGGCATGAAAGCCACCGGCGCGATGGGTGACGGCACCCACGCGGGCGATGTGGATTACACCGTTTCCACCACCCGTTTCACCACCAAAGGCTACCGTGACCACAGCGGCGCGCGGAAAAATCTGGCCAATGCGAAGCTGGGCGTGCGTATTGATGACGTCAGCAAGCTGACGCTGATTTTCAACAGCGTGGACATGAAGGCCAACGATCCGGGCGGGCTGAGCTATCAGGAGTGGCAGAACAATCCGCGTCAGTCTCCGCGCGGCGATCAGTACAACACCCGCAAGACCATCAAGCAGACCCAGGCCGGCCTGCGCTACGATCGTCAGCTCAGCACCCAGGACGACCTCAGCGTGATGATGTACGCCGGCGAACGTGAAATGACGCAGTACCAGTCGATTCCGTATCAGCCCCAGCTGAAAGCCTCCCACTCCGGCGGCGTGATTGATATGCAACGTCATTATCAGGGTATCGATACCCGCTGGACGCACCGTGGCGAGCTGCTGGTGCCGGTGACGTTTACCACCGGCCTGAACTACGAAAATCTGAGCGAAGATCGTCGCGGATACGAGAACTTCGTGATGAACAACGGCGTGCCGGATTACGGCGTGAAGGGTGACAAGCGTCGAAACGAACGTAACCTGATGTGGAACGTTGACCCTTACCTGCAAACCAGCTGGCAGCTGACGCAGAAGCTGTCGGTGGATGCGGGGGTGCGCTACAGCTCGGTCTGGTTTGATTCCAACGACCATTACGTTACGCCGGGCAACGGCGATGACAGCGGTGACGCGAGCTATCACAAGTGGCTCCCGGCCGGTTCCGTGAAGTATGCGGTGACGGACGCATGGAACCTCTACGCTGCCGCAGGGCGTGGATTCGAAACGCCAACCATCAACGAACTGTCCTATCGTGCCGATAACCAGGGCGGCCTTAACATCGGCCTGCAGCCGTCCACCAACAACACGTATGAAGTGGGCAGCAAAACCCGCATCGGCAATGGCCTGCTGACAGCGGCGCTGTTCCGCACCGATACGGATGATGAGATCGTGGTGGATGCCAGCTCTGGCGGGCGTACCAGCTATAAAAATGCCGGTAAAACCCGTCGTCAGGGGGTGGAAGTCTCCCTCGACCAGCAGTTTGCTGAGAACTGGAAGCTGAAGATGGCATGGACGTATCTGGATGCCACCTACCGGACTAACGTCTGCAGCGACGCAAACTGTAACGGTAACCGGATGCCGGGCATTGCCCGCAACATGGGTTACGCCTCGTTTGGCTGGCAGCCGGAGGAAGGCTGGTACGCGGGCTCTGACGTGCGCTACATGAGCGATATCATGGCCGACGACGAGAATACGGCGAAAGCGCCGTCGTATACTGTGGTCGGGCTGAACACCGGGTACAAATTCAACTACGGCAGCTGGGGCATGGACGTCTTTGGCCGCGTCGATAACCTGTTCGATAAAGAGTACGCGGGCTCGGTTATTGTCAACGAGTCTAACGGTCGTTATTACGAGCCTGCACCAGGCCGTAACTACGGGGTCGGGCTGTCGGTCTCTTATCGCTTCGAGTAAGCGAAAAGAAAAGTTTATTTTATTAATGAAATAACGCTCCTGATGGCAATAAACCATCAGGAGTTATTCACCAGATAAATAATTAGCGGCGGAATATAGTCGCTCTGCTAAATAATCTCTTAGTTGAAATATTGTCGCTGTAAAAGCAAATTCGCTTCATCAATCACCTTATCAATCGCCTTCTGGCAGGCAACAACATCTCTTCGCTCCAGGGCGGAAAGCAGTTCGTCATAGTGATACGTCGAGGCTTTGATGTCGTTAAGCTCCTGATGTAGATAGTTCATACAGGGCCCGATGCGCACCCAAAGCTGCTCAATTAAGGCATTAAGCGTAGGCATTTCCGCATACTGATAAAGCGTAAACCGGAAGACGCGATTCGCATGCAATGCCTGCTGGACGTTCCCGTTGCGCATGGCCTCATGAAAGGCATCCGACAATTTGCGCAACGCCTCCAGTTTGCTATCAGACATATTCTGACAGGCCGCGGCGACCGCCATCGGCTCAAGTTGCTTGCGGATGGCGTTAATCTCGTTATAGCGCTCCAGCGTGACCTCCGGAACCAGAAATGCCTGCGCCGGCGTGGCGTGTAACGCCCCTGATGACACCAGGCGCAACAGCGCCTCGCGAACAGGGGTAATACTGGTTCCTAATTTATCGGCGATCTCTTTGGTAATCAGTCGTGCCCCAGGTTTGAGTGAGCCTGTAATTAACGCTCCTTTCAAACTGTGTTCAACTTGCATGGTAAGACTGACCCTTTGGGCTTTTTCTAAGTGGTCCAAATCAAGCATGTTCAATTCCTGTAGCTAAAACTTAATGCTATTTTTAAACGCCAGTTTTAATAAAACGACGCTGGTCCGATATATCCTGTATCGTCATGCCTGGTGGTGGGAAGTACGTAAAAACATCAAAAAAGCAAAGTTTGTTTTTTTTATTGGTTTCGGGCCCATCCGGGAAGCGGGCGCGAAATGCCATGTCCATTAATTAAAGACAATATATCGTATCTTCACAAATAAATATGGCGGGAAACCCCGCCATAGTGCTGTTTATTTATTGTCACTCGCGACGCGAATCACGACTTTGCCGAAGTTACGACCTTCAAGCAGGCCAATCAGCGCCTCGGGCGCGTTCTCCAGCCCGTCCGTTATCTGTTCGCGATAGTGAATTTTGCCCTCCTGCACCCAGCGTCCCATCGCTTCCTGGAACTCCTTAATGCGGTGACCGTAATCCTGGCCGATGATAAAGCCCTGCATACGAATGCGTTTCTTCAGGATGGTCGCCATCAGTAGCGGCAGGCGATCCGGCCCCTCGGGCAGGCCCGTCGCATTGTAGCCGCTCACCAGGCCGCACACCGGCACGCGCGCGGAGGTATTCAGTAACGGCAGCACGGCGTCAAAGACTTTCCCGCCGACGTTTTCATAATAGACGTCAATCCCGTTCGGGCAAGCGCGTTTCAGCTGTTCGGCAAAGTCGGCCGCGTGGTGATCCAGACAGAGGTCAAACCCGAGGACCTCAACGGCATGGCGGCATTTTTCAGCCCCACCGGCGACGCCGACCACCCGGCAACCTTTAATTTTGCCGATCTGCCCGACGGTCGCGCCAACCGGGCCTGTCGCCGCGGCGACCACCAGCGTTTCACCCGCTTTTGGCTGCCCGATATCCAGCAATCCCATATAGGCGGTAAAGCCCGGCATGCCCAGAATACCCAGCGCCCAGGAAGGATGTGACGGATTTTCGCCCAGCTTCACCAGACCGCTGCCGTCTGAGAGTTCATACTCCTGCCAGCCGCTGTAGCCCAGTACCCACTCCCCGGCTTTGAAGTCGGGATGATTTGACTGCTCAACGCGGCTAACCGTTCCCCCCACCATCACCGCGCCCAGCTCAACCGGTGGTGAATAGGATGGCGCATCGCTCATGCGCCCCCGCATGTAAGGGTCCAGGGACAGCCAGACGGTGCGCAGCAAAAGCTGCCCTTCAGCCGGGGCGGGAACAGGCTGCGTTTCGAGACGAAAATTTTCCGCGACCGGCGCACCCTGAGGACGAGAGGCCAGTACCCAGCGGCGATTTTGCGAAACAGGTTGATTCATCGGGATCTCCTTCTGGTACAAATGTCATTACAGCCTGGCTCACGATCGGCGTTATCGCATTAGCATTACGAGGCAGACTGGTTAAGCCGTACAACCAGATAGATGCAGGTTTCATTCGTTTCGTTGATGAACCGGCAGTCATTTGGCGGCCCCAGCTCGAGACAGTCTCCGGCGTGCATTTCGTGGCGCGTATCGCCCTCCTGGAACACCAGCTCACCGGACTGGAGCCAGATAAGCTGACGTGCCAGCGCGTAAGAAGAGGCAGGCATCGGAACATCGCTGCCCGCGGGCAGTTCAACCTGAACAAGGTCGATGGGCAGATCGGTACGGGGAGAAACATGGCGGCGGAGGTAGTGCGTCTGCGGATCTCGCCAGACGGGCTGGTTTGCAAGGCGCAGCAGCTTGCCCTCCTGCATTTCGGCCCGGGCAATAAGCGTTGACATGCTGATGCCAAACGCGCCGGACAGGCGAGCAAGCAAGGTGGCCGTCGGGCTGCTGTCTCCGCGTTCAATCTTGTGGATCATCGCGCGCGAGACTCCTGCCCGGTCAGCAAGCTCGCTCAGGGACCATCCGCGAGACTCGCGTTCAAGGCGAATTCTTGCGCTAATCCGTTGATTCATCGTGTCTGTTATGGTGTTCATGACGTCATACTATAGTGTATGCACGGCATTTCAATGGGCTTTTGATAACAAAAAAATATGGCTTATGCCGTAGCGATCGGGCGATACGATTGTGTAATATCGTAGGAATAACGTAATACTATAGTGAACAACACACAGAGGGTTAATCATGATCGTTCGTCATGCCTGCAAAGAAGACTGCGCCGCGATAGGAGAAATCTACAACCACGCGGTGCTGCATACTGCCGCGATCTGGAACGATAAAACCGTCGATACCGATAACCGAATCGCCTGGTTTGAGGCGCGCACGCTCGCGGGTTACCCGGTTCTGGTGAGTGAAGAAAACGGCGTTATCACCGGTTACGCCTCTTTCGGCGACTGGCGCGCCTTCGACGGTTTCCGTTATACGGTCGAGCATTCGGTCTACGTCCACCCGGACCATCAGGGCAAAGGCATTGGCCGCACGCTGATGATCGCACTGATTAACGAGGCCCGCGCCATCGGTAAACACGTAATGGTGGCCGGTATTGAAGCGCAAAACCATGCCTCGATTCATCTCCATGAAACGCTTGGTTTTGTCACCACGGGGCAGATGCCGCAGGTGGGAACCAAGTTTGGCCGCTGGCTGGACTTAACCTTTATGCAGCTGCAGCTGGACGAGCGCAGCGATCCGGACGCCATCCCATGAATCAGTCACTGACGCTGGCGTTTCTGGTGGCGGCGGGAATTGGTCTGGTGGTGCAAAACACTTTAATGGTGCGTATCACCCAGTCCTCCTCCACCATTCTTATCGCGATGCTGCTGAACTCCATGGTCGGCATCGTGCTGTTTGTCAGCATTCTGCTGCTGAAACAGGGCGTCGCCGGATTCAGCGAGCTGGCCGCAACGGTGCGCTGGTGGACGCTTATCCCTGGGCTGCTGGGGTCGTTTTTTGTGTTTGCCAGCATCAGCGGGTATCAGAACGTTGGCGCGGCGACGACTATCGCCGTGCTGGTAGCAAGCCAGCTGATTGGCGGGCTGGTGATGGACGTGCTGAGAAGCAACGGCGTTCCGCTGCGCGCCCTGATTGGCCCGGTGTGCGGCGCGGTGATGCTGGTCGTCGGGGCCTGGCTGGTGGCGCGACGCCAGTTTTGATCGTTACAGTATGGTGCCGCCTTTGGTCAGCTGTTCCTCACGCGCGTCCATCTCTTCTTTATGCTGCTTACCGTGGTGCGAAATCGCGGTGCGCAGACGCTGCTGCTGGGTGTAGCGTTCTTCACGGCTGAGCTCTGCGTCATCGCTTAATTCGATCAGCAGTTCATTCATGTGGGTAATCACGCTCTCTTCGATGGCGGCATCGACACGGGCGGTAACTTCGCTTAAATGTGACATTGTCACTCCTTGTAATGTGCCCGGTGGCGCTTCGCTTGCCGGGCCTACGGGTGCCAAATGTAGGCCGGGTAAGGCGTAGCCGCCACCCGGCGATAAAACGCTTAGTTCAGCTTCGCTTTGGAGAAATCGCTACCCATCAGGCTCACGCTGTATCCGGTCACGTTGCTGCGGGTTGCATAGAACGTTTTCCCGTTTGCCAGTGCGATCCACGGCGCCTGCTGGTAGAAAATCTCCTGCGCCTGGCCGTAGAGTTTCGCGCGCTCGGCCGGGCTGCTGGTCAGCTTCGCTTTTTGCACCAGAGCATCATAACCCTTATCGCACCAGCGCGCGGCGTTTGATCCGGTTTTAATGCTGTTGCAGCCCAGCAGCACGTCGGCAAAGTTATCCGGGTCACCGTTATCGGACATCCAGCCAAACAGCGCGGAGTCATGTTCGCCTTTACGCATTCCGGAGAGATATTCCCCCCACTCGTAAGAGACAATTTTCGCCTTCACGCCGACTTTCGCCCAGTCGCTCTGGATCATCTCCGCGATACGACGCGAGTTCGGGTTATATGGACGCTGAACCGGCATTGACCACAGCGTGACTTCCGCCCCCTTCTCCAGCCCCGCCTGCTTCAGCAGCGCTTTCGCTTTTTCAGGATCGTAGCTGTAGTCCTTCAGGTCTTTATTGAAGCCCAGCATATTTGGCGGGATCGGCGATTTTGCCACCGTACCGGACCCCATAAAGACCGCATTAACGATGGCCTTCTTGTCGGTCGCGTAGTTAAGCGCCTGGCGCACCAGCACGTTATCAAACGGTTTTTTCTCGGTATTAAACGCCAGATAGCCGACGTTCAGCGCATCGACCGAGTGCAGCGTCAGGTCTTTATTGTTCTTGATGACGTCAAACTGAACCGGGGACGGTGCAGGAATGATCTGGCACTCGTTGGTCTGCAGCTTCGCCAGGCGGGTTTCCACGTTTGGCGTGATGGAGAAGATGAGATGCTTCGTCGGCACTTCGCCTTCCCAGTAGTTCGGGTTAGCGACGTAGCGGATCAGCGAATCCACTTTGTACTGCTGCAGGACATAAGGCCCGGTACCAATCGGCCAGGTGTCTACGTTTTCAGGCGTGCCTTTTTTCAGCATCGCATCGGCGTATTCGGCGGAGAGAATGGAGGCGAAATCCATTCCCCAGTCGGCCAGAAACGCGGCGTTGGGTTCACTGAGGGTGAACTGAACGTGATAATCATCGACCTTTTTCACGTCCTGGATCAGCTTATCGAGCCCAACATCGTTAAAGTATTCGTAGTTGCCCTGCGACACGTTGTGATACGGGTGTTTAGGGTCTTTCTGACGCATAACAGAGAAAATAACGTCATCAGCGTTAAAGTCGCGCGTCGGTTTGAAGTATTTATTGCTGTTGAATTTCACCCCTTTGCGCAGGGTAAAGGTATAGGTCTTACCGTCCGGTGAAATCGTCCAGGACTCCGCCAGCGACGGGACCGGGGTGTTTTTCAGCGGGTCGAAATTGATCAGGCGGTTGTACAGTACCTGAGAGCTGGCCACAAAAGACGGGCCAGAGCTGGCGATTTGCGGGTTGAAGGACTCGGGGGACGCCTCAGAACAGTAAATAAGGGTGTCGTTGTTTGCCGCCCATGCGGCACCGGCTGGTAGAAGCGCGCTCAGCGCAAGGGCGAGCAGTGATTTCCCTGTAGACATGGTTATAACCCTGACAGTTTTATTATATAAGACAGTAATAACAGCACAGGCGTTATGACCTGGCAAATAACGAAACACTATCAGGTTATTCTAAAGCCGCGTTTTTCGCTGGTTTTACAGCCAGCCCCCCAAAAAGATGATTTGCCTTAAGGACCATTATTCGTCAAGCACAACCGTCATTTTCTATGCCGCAAGAAATCGGCCCTTTTGGCGTCTCTTCCTCCGTTTGTTTGCTTCCTCGTTTCGTTAAAGTAACGGTGTGAAGAAGTATATGGGATCAAATCGTGGCAAAAACTCTTTTACGCAGCGGTAATCTGGATGACTTTCAGGCCGTTGGCGGCGGCGGACAAGCCGTTTTTGAATCAGCGTTACAAATCCGGGAAGCGCTCCGGTTGCGCAAACAACAGGCCATCGTCGACTGTCTGGCGATCCCTCAGGTCAACGACAGCGGTGACCGCGTGGACTGGTATTCCCCTGTTGAAGGGAGCGTAACCAGCTGGAAAGCGGCCGATGAAGATGACCGTTATCGCGCCCTGCGCTATCTGGAAAACACGCTCGCCAGCGTTGAGTCGTTAAGCAAGAAATGCCTCCAGTCGCCCAAAACCGCGCAGCAGCTTTTTGGTTCTCTGCTGTCAAAGGCGTTTCAGTTCCCGGGTGAAAACTTCCTCTTCCTGGTAGACGGAAAGCCGGTCATCAGCTTCTGGGGGTTTGTAAACCTGAACGAAAATGCGCGCGACGATGTTCTCGACTGCCTGCGTGAATCGCTGGTCCCTGAGCCCGCCCTCGTTGTGATTGAAGATCCTGAGCCCGAGCCTGAGCCAGAACCTGTGGTGGCCTTTGAACATGCCGACGAGCCGCTGATCGCCCCTTCCACGGTGGTGCGTATCACGCCGGAAGAACTGTATGAACCTGAGCCGGCCCCGGCCGTTGCGCAACCCGTTCAGGAACCGGCTGTGCCGATCGTCGCGAAAAAGCGCCGCGTTCCCCTGTGGACGCTGCCGGTTGCCGTCGCGATCGTTGCCGCCATTGCCGCACCGCTGCTGTGGCCAAAACAGTCGCCTTCCGCTGAGCCCGCCCCGGTGCACGCGCCTCAGCCCGTAGAGATTGCGCCAAAGCCGATCAAAGCGGTTGAGCCGCTGGCCATGAAATTACCGCTGCATCAGGCAGAGGTCGTGGCCAGCAAAGAAAAAGAAGCGGCTCCGGCCGCGCCTGCGCCACAGCCCGCTCCGGTGGTGATTGTCGCCATCCCGAAAGACGCCATGGTGATGGAAGCGAATCAGGTGAAAGCGGGATCGACGCGTTTCCTGAACGGCACATGGCGTGCGGTTCTGGACGTGAAAGATCCGGTCACCGGCAAGCCGCCGTCAATGCGCTATCAGATCCAGAACAATAAAGGCTTCGCCCGGGTTGTCCATGGCGACAATGTTGTCTGCCGCGCCGAGGTCTTCTCCGGCCTGCACAGCAACGGCGAGCTGATGATTAAAAGTCGCGGTACTGCCCGCTGCACCGACGGCTCCCGCTACCCGATGCCGGAGGTTGCCTGTAAAGCAGGCGCCAGCGATATCGCAGAATGTCGCGCCCGTTATGATGCCAATACCGTCGTTCCCCTGACGTTCAAGAAAGCAGGTGCCTGATCCTATGCTGGTTAATCTTTGCGACTATAAACAAAGCGTCACGCTTATTGCCAACAGCGGCGTGCAGTTCCTTGATTTCGGTCTGACGCCGCAGGACACCGCCAGCAACGGGCGCTTCGTACGTAAAACCGCGAACGGCCCGCTGCTGCGGCTCGATTTCGACCTGGTTAACGGGCGCTATACCGTGCCGGGAACGAACGGCGGGCAGCCTGAAGTGGTTAAGCCGGAAACCACCATCCCGCTGCATCAGTCCCTGGCGGTGCTGGACGGCGTCTGGCTTCCGGTTCCGTTCCTGCGCTTCAACCCACCGCGGACCTTTGTTGAGGGGCCGGATAACTGGGCGCGCGTTCAGGTGCGCAAGCTTGACACCCCGGACACGGCAGGAAATACGCACCGCGTCACGCTCGCCCTTGACAGTCAGATTGCCGAACACGCCACGTCCGCCCTGTCCCCGGTTGAAAACGATATTCTCAACGGGACCCGATTCGCGCTGGCCTGGCGAGACAATGAGGTTGAAAGTTTCCTCGATCAGACCTGGATTGACGGCTGGCTGCGCGAGGCGTTTACCCAGTATGCCGACGGCGTTGAGAACCGCTCTGAACGCGACCTGCAGCAGGCGATGCGCAGTTTTGAATATCAGGCCCACTGGCTTAACCTGCTGACCATGCTCGGTGAACAGCTCACCGTACCGGAAGTGAAATTTGTCACCCATACGCTCAGCACGCCCGCCATTCCGGTCGACCTGATCCTCGACGTGGGCAATACCCACACCTGCGGCGTCATTATTGAAGACCACGGCGACGCCAACGATGGCCTGCGCCAGACCGCCGAGCTGCAGGTCCGCTCGCTAAGCGAGCCGCAGTTCCTGAATGCGCCCCTGTTCACCAGCCGTCTTGAGTTTTCGGAAGCGCGCTTTGGCAAGCAGCACTTCTCGGTTGAAAGCGGTCGCGAAGATGCCTTTGTCTGGCCGTCGATTGTTCGCGTGGGCGATGAAGCCCGCAAGCTGGCGATGCAGCGTCTGGGGACCGAAGGCAACAGCGGCATCTCCAGCCCGCGTCGCTACCTGTGGGATGAAACGCCGGTCGTGCAGGACTGGCGCTTTAGCCAGATGAACAGCAAAACCCAGCGTGAGCCGCTTGCCACCGCGTTTCCGCTGATGAACCTGATGAACGATGACGGCGAACCGCTCTTCACGCTGCCGCAGGACGAGCGGCTGCCGGTCTTCTCGCCGCAGTACAGCCGCAGCACGCTGATGACGCACATGCTGTGCGAGCTGCTGGCGCAGGCGCTGGGGCAGATCAACAGCGTCGCCACGCGCCTGCGTCTGGGCTTCCCGGCGTCGCCGCGCCAGCTGCGCACCCTGATCCTGACCCTGCCCTCGGCCATGCCAAAGCAGGAGCGCGAGATTTTCCGTCGCCGCATGTTTGAAGCCATCGCCATCGTCTGGAAAGCGATGGGCTGGCACCCGCAGGATGAGGATTTTGTCACCCGCAAACAGCAGGATAAAAGCGTGGTGCCAGTTCCTGAAATCCAGATGGAGTGGGATGAAGCCAGCTGCGGTCAGCTGGTCTGGCTGTATAACGAAGCGATCTCCCGCTTTGGCGGTCAGACCGAAGCCTTCTTCGCCTCCCTGGCCCGCCCGGACCGTGAGCCTGAGTCGGGTAGCCAGCCGGGCCGCGCGCTGCGCGTCGCGTCCATCGATATCGGCGGCGGCACAACGGATATGGCGATCACCCATTATCAGCTGGATGACGGTTCCGGCAATAACGTCAAAATCACCCCGCAGCTGCTGTTCCGTGAAGGCTTTAAGGTCGCGGGTGACGATACGCTTTTGGACGTGATTCAGCGCTACGTGTTGCCTGCCCTGCAAACGCAGCTGCAGAAATCCGGTATCGCGGACGCCTCGCTGCTGATGGCGTCGCTGTTCGGCGACTCTGGGCGCATCGATACCCAGGCCGTGCTCCGTCAGCAAACGGCACTTCAGCTGTTTATGCCGATTGGCCACGCCATTCTTGCCGCGTGGGAATCGAGCGACGTTGACGATCCGCTGGCCGGTCTGCATGCCACCTTTGGCGATCTCCTGCCGCAGAAACCGACCCGCAACGTCATGAATTACCTGCAGCAGGCGATCGACCATGCCCTGCCTGCAGGTTCAGACGCTTTTGACCTGTTCGCCGTGCCGCTGCATGTGAATTTCCGCGAAATGCAGGATGCGATGCTGGCCGGGCAGTTTACGCTGGCCTCGCCGCTCCACGCGGTGTGCGAGGCGATATCCCATTACAGCTGCGATATTCTGCTGATCACCGGACGCCCCGGCTGCCTGCCTGGCGTTCAGGCGCTGATTCGTCATCTGCAGCCGGTGCCGGTCAACCGCATCGTCTGGCTGGATAAATACCAGGTGCACGAGTGGTATCCGTTCAGCCAGCAGGGGCGCATTGGCAACCCGAAATCGACGGCCGCCGTGGGGGCCATGCTCTGCAGCCTGGCGCTCGACCTGCGTCTGCCGCGCTTCAACTTTAAAGCCGCGGACATTGGCGCGTATTCAACCGTGCGGTATCTCGGCGTGCTGGATAACACCGTTAATACCCTGCGCGAGGAAAACGTCTGGTATCGGGATATCGACCTCGATAAGCCGGGCGCGAAGCTCGACGCGCGTCTGCACTTCCCGCTGCGCGGTAACGTCACCCTCGGCTTCCGCCAGCTGGCGAACGCGCGCTGGCCCGCCACGCCGCTCTACACGCTCAGCATCAACTCGGCTGAACTGGCGAAAGCCATTGCCGGCGACGGCGTGCTGAACGTGCGGCTGAAGCTCTGCGGCGGCAGCAAGCAGGAAGATCCTGAGGCCTTCGAGCTGAGCGATGCCTGGCTGCAGGACGGCACGCCGGTTGCCCCTGACGCATTAACCTTCAAACTGAATACTTTGGCCGATCGCCGACACAGCGGTAGCCACTACTGGATCGACAGCGGGAGCGTATACCTGAAATGACAGCGACGACGACCACCACTCAGGCCTTAATCGGGTGGATTAATGAGACGCGCCTGAACGCCCCTGTGCTGGATAACGATGCTGACGCCCTGCTTGCTCGCATCAACGCGGCGCAGGCGCGGGAGCAGGCCATTGAACGCGCCATGACCCGCCAGAGCAGCATTGGGCTTTACGGTCATTCGCAGAGCGCGAAAGCCCATCTGCTGTTATCCCTGTGCGGCAGCGGTAATGGACGCCTGAACGTGACGCCGGGCCAGCGCACCTTTGACTATTTTTCGCATATCAATCCGGGACATGCCCTGACCAACATGGCCGTCCGCTTCACGCCGGAAAGCCCGGAGGTGGCGGATGAGGCGTTCCCGCTGCGTCTGAGCCTGGTCACCGAGGCCGAGCTGGTACAGCTGTTTATTGCCCGGACGACGCAGCATCCGCAGATGCGCGCGGTGGATAAGGCGGTCATTGAGACACGTCTGGAAAAATGGCGCGGGCTGCGCCAGCCGCAGGGCGTGCCCGGCATCACGGCTCAGGAAGTGGGTGCGATAGCCCGCTTCTGGCAAAGCACCGTACCCGCCGCTAAACAACAAATTGATGATGCCCTGTGGCATGAGTTCGCCCGGCTGGTGCCTTCTCTCGATCTCAGCACGCGAGCCAGCGTCTGGTCGCTGCTGTGGGGTGAGCAGCAGGAGCTGACCCAGCAGTGGTTAAAACTGGCCCATGTGCTGCACCAGACCAGCCATGCCGGCGAGCTTGCTGCCCCGCTTAGCCTGCTGGTGGACAGCTTTGGCCTGCCGGGTGAAGGGTTCCTGACGCACGACGGCACGTTAGATCTTCAGGACGCGCAGGAGACGCTGCTTCATCCGCTGAATAGCGGTGAAATGCTAAACGCCATCAGCATCCCCGTCGACGTTCTGGCCTTCCTGACTCGCGAGCTGGTTCTGCCGGTTGAGAACGGCGCGCTGGATAATGTCGATATTATTGATATTCCGGTTTTTGAAGATAACCGTGCCGACCCGCTACGCCAGGCGAAGTCCCAGTGGCTGCTCGAGCATTACCGTCAACAGCTTCAGCCGGATGTGCTGGTGATTTGCAATGCGACGGCGCAGCACGAACACACGGCCAAAAAAGCAAAAGTGTTGATGAACTGGGTCAAGGAGACGCAGCCTGCTGAAGAATCGGCCCTGCCGGGGCTGGTATGGGCGATTACCCCTCACGACGCCCGCTTTACCACCCGACAGAATCTCGATGAAGCCGTACAGCATCTGCTCGGGAAGCCGGGTTTACGCTGGGGCACGCTGCAGGCACTGGACAGCCACAGCATGCAGCGCGTCATCGAATGGCTGTCTCAGGCCACGCTACCCGCGCAGCGACAGAAGCGTCTCAGCACGCTGAAAGGCTTGCTGCGACAGGAGCTCTCATCGCTGATGCAGAGCTATCTGGCACCGCTGGTTGAAGAGCCGGGGACAAGACGCGCCCAGGCCGAAAGCATGGTGCGCACGCTGCAAAGCAGCGCCGCCCGCCACGGCGAACTGCTTGAGGGCCTGCTGCCGCCGCTGAAAGCCTTTGAAACGCTGCTCGCCGTTCAGCAGCCGCGCGAGGAGCAGGTGAACGGGCTGTTTACGGACACCATTGACCTGTTTGCCGAGAATACCCAGGAAAGCAGCGGCCTGTTCCAGACAAAAGACAAAGCGCGTCTGGCGCACAGAGTCTGGATAAATCATCTGCGTCAGTGGAGCCGCAATGAGGCCACGGCCGCACGCCTCGGGCTGGAGCCTGCAGTGTTACAGCAAATCGCGGATGTTCTGGTGGTTACCAGCTACCGGCTTAATCTGCCTCAACAGCTTCAGCGTATCGTTGAAGCGGATAAAAGCAGCGCGGCACAGCTGCATGCCGTGATGGGCAATTTCATTGGCTGGCTGGGTTATGACCAGACGCCTGTGGCAACACGTCCGGCAAGCCGCATCCGCAAGGGGCAGGCAATCTTCGTTACGCCAGTGGTCAGCAGCGCCGAGCCTCGCTTGACGCGACTGGGAGAACAGCCTGTGCATGCGGCCACCGCGTACGTATACGACTGGCTGGTCGCACTCTATAGCCGCGCGATAGAGAATATTGATTACCAGCATCCGCATGATGTTCAGCCCGGTGCGCGTCAGGCCTTACACGCGTTATTGCGCTGAACGCTGATTAACAATGTAGCCGCATTTCATGCCGGGTGGCGCTGCCGCTTACCCGGCCTACATTCTTCATCGTTGTAGGCCCGTGCAAGCGTAGCGCCGCCGGGCGAAACTTTTGCGCGCATCACTCCGTCATACACCCGGCTAACGTCTGTGCCAGCGCAGACGGGTTTTCCCACGACATCGAGTGCCCCGCCGCTGGGATAATTTTTACCTCAACGCCCTTTTGCTTCAGACTTTCCACATCGTCATCCGGCAGAGACAGTTCGCCGAAAATCAACGTTACCGGGCAAGGAAGTGACAGGAACTGTGCTTCCCATTCGGGCTCAACGCCCGCCACCAGGCTCGATGCGCCCCGCCAGACGGCATATGGCGCATTGCTCTGCAGACACCCTGCCCACGCCGTTTTTCCGCACTGAGCATGGCGTCATAGCCCTGCGTCAGAAACTGCTGCTCGGTTTGCGCTGCAATAGACCGGCTAAACATCCCCCCACCCGCATGAAAATTGGGCTCTGACACCATCAGCCCTTTAACGCGCGACGCCAGCAGCACTGCCGTTTCGATAGCAATGCTGCCGCCCATGCTGTGGCCGTATAACCAGAAGGCATCCAGCTTAAGGTGGTCAATCAGTTCCGCCACAACGTGCGCCTGGTCGGTGGTTTTATAGCTGTAGCGTTCAGGCTTGTCGCTGTAGCCGCTGCCGGGCAAGTCGATGAGAATCGCTCTGCGCGCGCCAAACAGCGGGTCATGAACGACACGGGGATATTCATAGGAAGAGGCGCAGCCCAGCCCGTGAATGAACACCACGGGATCGCCGGTGCCGGGCAGGTCTTGCCAGCGCACGGTACAACCGGCCTGCTGCGAGTGAAAACTGTTCATAAGCACTCCTTTTACGATGCACTGTGTATTTATACAGTTACCGTATCTGGAATGCTATATTCATCTTTTAAAAATGGAAGCGTGCTTCAGAAAAGCGAGACCAGCAGCGCAACGGGAAAGCTCATTGGCCAGGTTGACCCCACCAGAAAAGCGCTGAGCAGGCGGATACGTTTGCGGTCTTTAGAGAGGAACCAGGTAATTAATGCGCAGATGGAAGCCATGATTGCGTAAAAAACCAACATCTTTTGATACAACGTCATTCTGTATACCAGAGCCGAAAAAATAACCGCACGCAATATGCGTCATATGTTGATACAGATCAAGTTTTTTCGTTACAGAATAACCACTTAAAGGCTACGGATAATAACAATTGAGTATCTTACGTAACACTCATGGCGGGCGTGGGGAACGCCTGGCCGCGCATGCGGCCAGGCATGGTGGGCTTAGTGTTTGATCATCACATGCCGCACGACCGTATAATCCTCAAGCCCGTAGACCGACATATCTTTGCCGTAGCCGGATAATTTCATGCCCCCGTGCGGCATTTCGCTCACCAGCATAAAATGGGTATTCACCCAGGTGCAGCCGTACTGCAGCCGCGCGCTCAGGCGATGGGCGCGGCCCACGTCTTTGGTCCAGACCGATGACGCCAGGCCATACTGCGAATCGTTCGCCCAGGCCAGCACCTGCGCCTCGTCATCAAACTCGGTGACGCTCACCACCGGGCCAAACACCTCCCGCTGAACGATGGCGTCGTCCTGTTTTGCCCCCGCCAGCAGGGTTGGCTGGAAGTAGTAGCCTGCCCCCTCTTTTTTGCTCCCACCGGTGACAACGCGGATGTGGCCGAGCGCTTTCGCCTCATCGACCGCCTGACAGACGCGTGAAAGATGGGCGGCCGAGCTGAGCGGGCCCAGTTCGGTCGAGGCATCCTCCGGCGCACCAATATTAAGGCTGGCGACCGCTGCGCCCAGCTTTTCCACCAGCGCGGCATAAATGCCCTTCTGGGCATAAATCCGGCAGGCCGCCGTACAGTCCTGTCCGGCATTGTAGAAACCAAACGTCCGCACCCCTTCGACAACCGCATCCAGGTCGGCATCATCAAAGACGATAACCGGCGCTTTACCGCCCAGCTCCATGTGGGTGCGTTTAATGGATGACGCGGTATGGCCGATGATATGTTCCCCGGTAGCAATCGAACCGGTCAGCGAAACCATACGGACCTTTTCATGCCCGGTAAGCGGGTCACCGACCGTTTTACCCCGGCCAAACAGGACGTTCAGAACGCCTGCCGGGAAGATATCTTTTGCCAGCTCCCCCAGCTTCAGCGCGGTCAGGGGCGTGATCTCTGAGGGCTTAATCACCACGCAGTTCCCAGCCGCCAGCGCGGGTGCCAGCTTCCAGGCCGCCATCATCAGCGGATAGTTCCAGGGGGCAATAGAGGCAACCACGCCCACCGGATCGCGGCGGATCATCGACGTGTGACCGTCAAGGTACTCCCCGGCGGCCAGCCCGTTCAGACAGCGGGCGGCCCCGGCAAAGAAACGGAAAACGTCGACCACCGCCGGAATTTCATCTCCCATAGCACAGTGCAGCGGCTTGCCGCAGTTGAGGGATTCGAGCCGGGCAAAGTCCTCCCCATGCGCTTCAATCGCATCCGCCAGCTTCAGCAGGCACTCGGCACGGGTTTTCGGCGTGGTTTGCCCCCACTCACCAAAAGCACGGTCGGCCGCCTGAACCGCCGCGTCGACCTGAGCCGCTGACGCCTCGGCAATCTCCAGCAGGAGTTCTCCAGTGGCCGGGTTATAGACCGGCTGTTTTTCTCCCTCTCCGGTTACCAGTTTTCCCTCTATCAGCAGTTGTGTTTGCATAGCATTTTCCTGTTGAATTCACTGTTATTTCCCGCTGCCGGCGATGTTCTCGCCGTCGCGGGTTAGCCACCAGGCTCCCAGAATGGGGATAGTTGTCACCAGCATCACCAGCAGTGCTACAACGTTGGTGACCGGCACGTCGCGCGGACGACCGAGCTGATTGAGCAACCACAGCGGTAACGTGCGCTCGTGTCCCGCCGTAAACGTTGTGACGATTATCTCGTCAAACGACAGGGCAAACGCCAGCATTCCCCCGGCCAGCAGCGCGGAACCCAGATTGGGCAGCACCACATAGCGGAAGGTTTGCCATCCGTCGGCCCCGAGATCCATCGACGCTTCCACCAGGCTCCAGGAGGTGCGTCTGAACCGGGCAATCACGTTGTTAAACACCACCACCACGCAAAAGGTGGCGTGTCCCACCACGATGGTGAAAAAACCCGGCTCAAGGTCAATCGTTTTGAATGCCGTCAGCAGCGCCAGACCGGTGATGATCCCCGGTAACGCAATCGGCAACAGCAGCAACAGCGAGATCGCATTCTTGCCAAAAAACTCGCTTCGCCACAGCGCCGCTGCAGCAAGCGTGCCAAGCACAAGGGCAATCGCGGTGGAGAGCGCGGCAATCTGAAGTGACAACGTCACGGATTCAATAATATCGCCGCGCCCCGCCGCCACGCTGAACCACTTCAGCGTCAGCCCCTGCGGCGGAAAGCTGAAGGCCGCGTCTTCGGTATTAAAGGCATAGGTCGCGATAATCAGCAGCGGGAAGTGCAGGAAGATGACGCCGCCCCACGCTGCCACTTTCAGGAACAGCGGTGCGCGTTCAGAGTGCATCGAATGCTCCCAGACGTTTCACGAACGCCAGATAGAGTGAAATCAGCACGATGGGCACCAGCGTGAACGCGGCGGCCATGGGCATATTGCCAATGGCACCCTGCTGCGAGTAGACCATGTTACCGATGAAGTAGCCCGGCGGCCCCACCAGCTGTGGAACGATGAAATCCCCCAGCGTCAGGGAAAAGGTGAATATTGAGCCCGCGGCAATACCCGGGATCGCCAGCGGCAGAACGACGTAGCGAAAGGTCTGGCGAGGGCGCGCGCCGAGGTCGGCTGAGGCCTGCAGTAGCGAGGCAGGCAGGCGTTCCAGCGCCGCCTGGACGGGCAGGATCATAAACGGCAGCCAGATGTAGACGAAGACCAGAAACCGTCCCAGCCCGGAGGTGGACAAGGTGTTGCCGCCAATCGCCGGGAGCGTAAGGAGTGAGGTCAGGATCGGCTCCAGCCCCATGTGGTTGAGAAACCACTGCGCCACCCCGTCCTTCGCCAGCAGCAGCGTCCAGGCGTAGGCTTTGACGATGTAGCTCGCCCACATTGGCAGCATCACAGCAATATAGAAAAATGCTTTCCACTTGCCTCGGGTGTATCGCGCCATGTACCAGGCCATCGGGAATGCCAGGATGGCGCTGGCTATCGTCACCGCAATCGCCATGGTTAACGTGCGCAGGATGATGTCGTAGTTTGCCGGGTTGAAAAGCGCCCGAATGTTCGCCAGGGTCAGATCCGGCGTGACGCCCATGGTGAAATCGTCAAAGGTGTAAAACCCTTGCAACAGCAGGGTCAGAAGCGATCCTAAATAGACGATGCCAAACCACATGAGCGGCGCGAGCAGAAGCAGGAACAGGCCGAGCGACGGTTTACGCCAGAACAGCGCCGTCATGCGGCTTAAGCGCCCATGCGAGGCGGGAGGATGCGCAACGCTCATAGACATTTCACCTCTCCTCGTGCAGGCGAATCATCGCCTCGCGTGACCACGACGCCATCACCGCCTGCCCCGGCGCAATGCCGCTCAGCGACGAGGTTTCACTGAGATTGGCCTGGCTCACCAGCAGCTTGGCGCCATCTGCGAGCTTCAGCTCCAGACGCGTGGCCGCTCCCTGATACTGAACGGCCTGCACGATGCCCTGAACCTGAACGTCTCCGCCCTCATTAAGGCGAATATGTTCCGGGCGCAGGGAATAGCTGCCTTCCATACCGCAAATTTTCTGCGCAAGGCCCGCATCAAAGACGTTGGACGTGCCGACAAAACCGGCGACAAACGGCGTGCGCGGACGCATGTAGAGATCGCGCGGGGTATCCACCTGCTCGATGCGCCCGTTATTGAACACCGCCACCCGGTCTGACATGGAAAGGGCCTCGCCCTGATCGTGGGTGACAAAAATAAAGGTGATGCCGAGTTCCTGCTGAAGCTTCTTCAGCTCGAACTGCATCTGTTCACGCAGTTTGAGATCGAGCGCACCTAAGGGCTCATCCAGCAGCAGGACGCGCGGCTCATTGACCAGCGCCCGGGCGATGGCGACACGCTGCCGCTGGCCGCCGGAAAGTTGCGAGGGTTTGCGGGCAACGGCAAAGCTCAGGCCCACTTTTTCCAGGGCATCACGGGCCTGCGCATGGCGTTTTTTCCTGTCGATGCCTTTGACCATCAGCCCGTAGGCAACATTGTCGAGAATCGACATATGCGGGAACAGCGCGTAGTCCTGAAAGACGGTGTTCACATCCCGCTCCCAGGGAGGCAGTTCGCTCGCCTCTTTGCCGAAGATAGAAATCGTGCCGCCTGACAGCTGTTCAAAACCCGCGATCAGACGCAGGCAGGTGGTTTTGCCGGAGCCCGAAGGCCCCAGCATGGAGAAAAACTCTCCGTCACGAATAGCAATGGTGACCCCATCCACCGCCCGTACGTCGCCGTACAGACGGGAAACGTTGTTAAACTCTACCGCGTACGTCATGTTCTGCTCCCGGGCAATTAACGACCGCCCATGATGGCGATGTAATCCTGCGTCCAGCGGCTGTAAGGGACAAATTTGCCGCCTTCTGCGATGGGGGTTTTCCAGAACATGATTTTGTCGAACTCGTTATAACCGTTTGTTTCGCAGCCTTTATCACCCAGCAGCGTGCTGGCCTTACACCCTTCTGCAACCACGGGCAGGGAGCCAAACCAGGCCGCCAGATCGCCCTGCACTTTCGGCGTCAGCGACCAGTTCATCCATTTGTAGGCGCACATCGGGTGTTTTGCCTGCGCGTGCAGCATGGTGGTATCCGCCCAGCCGGTCACCCCCTCTTTCGGGAAGACGGTGGCAACGGGCTGGTTCTCAGCCTTCAGCGCATTCGCCTGATACGGCCAGGCGCTGGAGGCCACAACGCCTTCATTTTTAAAGTCGCTCATCTGAACGGTGGTGTCGTGCCAGTAGCGGTGGATCAGCGCGTGCTGGTCGCGAAGCACCTTGAGCACGGCGGCATACTGTTTTTCGGTGAGCTGGTACGGGTCTTTGATACCCAGCTGCGGCTGAGTGGCTTTGACGAACAGCGCGGCATCGGCGATATAAATCGGGCCGTCATACGCCTGCACGCGTCCCTGATTGGTTTTACCGTCCGGCAGATCCTGTTTGGTAAAGACCACGCTCCAGCTGTCCGGCGGCGTCGGGAAGGCTTTGGTGTTGTACATCAGCAGGTTTGGCCCCCACTGATACGGCGTGCCGTAAACTTTCCCGCCGACGTTAAACCATTCCCCTTTTACAATCCGCGCGTCGAGCGTTTTCCAGTTGGGGATGAGGTCCGGGTTAATGGGCTGAACGCGTTTACCCATGATCAGGCGCAGGGAGGCGTCACCCGAGGCGGTGACCAGGTCATATCCCCCTTTCGCCATCAGGCTGACCATTTCATCCGACGTGGCCGCCGTCTTGACGTTGACCGCACACCCGGTCTCTTTTTCAAACTGGGTGACCCAGTCATAATTTTTATCCGTCTGTCCGCGTTCGATGTATCCCGGCCAGGCGATAATATCCAGCCGACCTTCCCCGTCGCCGATGGCCTTTGGTGGTTCTGCGGCTTGCGCTGTCATGATAGTCATGCCGAGCGCGCACAGGCTGCTGCGGGCAAAATGTTTGCTCATAAGAGTTACTCCTGTCGCAATGAAATTTAGCGGCAGCCGTGCCGTAAAAATATCTCCCTTATTAAACGTAGACCGCGCAAATGCGCCGCACCGTACGGCTTCAGGAAATTTCATCAAGGTGTGACCGAGGGCGCATTCCCCGTTAACTGGATTATAGACAAGGAGTTAGCCGCGAGAGACGGTATGCAGATTTCCTATGACAGGGCACCGCGAAATATTCGCAGCGCCGTCATCAGGATAAGAATTGATTATTTAAATAACGGAGAAAAGTTTATTCCAGCATCGTGCTAATTAATTTTCCTAACTGAATGACCGCCTGCTCTTCTCGCTCTCCCCAGGCCCAGGAGGTATTAAACCGGAAGAACGGTGTCCACGCGTCGGAGGTGGAAAACATCTTTCCGGGCGCAATGCTGATGTGGTGCGTTAAGGCTTTTTCGCTGAGCAGACCCGCATCCAGCTGCGCCGGAAGCTCCAGCCATAAAAAGTAGCCGCTGTCGTTATGGTGAATTTTGACGCCGGCAGGCATATGGCGCAAAAGAGACTGCCAGGCCTGCTGTTTTCGCTCGGCGAGGGTACGCCGCAGGCGGCGCAGATGGGCGTCGTAGCGTTTCGTCGCCAGATAATCCACCAGCGCCAGCTGCACGGGTGAGCTGGTGGAGAGCGTGCTCATCAGCTGCAGCTGCTGAATGCGTCTCGCGTGTTTTCCTGCCGCAACCCAGCCGATGCGAAAACCGGCCACCAGGCATTTTGAAAAGGACGAGCAGTGCAGCGTCATGTCCTGGCGATCCCATGCTTTCGCCGGGAGCGGCTTTTCGCGGCCAAAATAGAGTTCGCTGTAGACATCGTCTTCAATCAGGGGGACGTTGTGCTGCGTTAACAGCGCGACAAGCTGCGCTTTTTTCTCCGCGCTCAGCGTGAAGCCAAGCGGGTTCTGACTGTTGGTCATGATCCAGCAGGCTTTAACCGGGTACTCCTTCAGCGCCTGTTCAAGGGCATTCAGATCAATCCCCTCGCGGACATCCGTCGCAATCGACAACGCTTTGAGCTTCAGGCGTTCCAGTGCCTGCAGCGCGCCGTAGAAACACGGGTTTTCGACTATCACCCAGTCGCCCGGCTCGGTTACCGCCTGCAGGCTGAGATTGAGCGCTTCAAGCGCGCCTGCGGTGATCACAATCTCTTCCGGGGAGATGTTCATCCCCTGCTGCGCGTAGCGACGGGCAATGGCGTGGCGGAGATCGACGTTACCCGGCGGCAGGTTCTCAATCACGCTCATCGCCGTCGCGGTTTTGCTGACGTTCGCCAGCGAGCGGTTGAGCTGCTGCAGCGGGAAAAGTCGGGGATCGGGAAACGCGGAGGCAAAAGGAACAACGGACGGGTCGCGGCTGGCCTGTAAGACGTCGAAGATGTAGGTGTTGATATCCACCACTTCGTCACGCATCACCTGGGCAGGTGGAGCAGGCTGATGGGCGGTCGGGCGCGAGGCAACGTAATAGCCCGACTGCGGTCTGGCGACAATGCGCCCCTGACTTTCCAGCATCTGATACGCGTGGCCAACGGTCATAAAACTCATGCCGCTGCTCGCTACCTGCTCTCGCAGCGAAGGCAGCTTATCGCCCGGCAGCCATACGCCAAGCTCAATCTGCGAGATAATTTGTTGCGCCAGACGCTGGTATTTTTTCATCAAATTCTCCTTGTGACCGACAGTGTATATCAGCAGGAGAAAAAGAGAAGATTTAGCTAACTGTTATAGTTCGTGAAACGAATTACTTACGGTACTCGGTAACGTGGCTTTGCGCCTGACGCGCGGCGGCCAGGTGATCGAGCGTAATCATCGACGATTTGCAAAAGATGCATTTCGCGCCGAGTGGGTTTTTCTCAGACATATCAAAGACTGAGGTACGGTACTGCGAGCCATGACAGCATGGGCAGCGGAAATGAATATAAGAAGTCATAGGATTCTCCTGACACGTAAAACGTAAATTACTAATGGGCCGATTGGGCAATAATGGTTTTAAACAAAACGAATCGGAAAGTAGATAAAGACCCAAGAGAGGCTGCGGAGAGGCACAACGTGATGAGAACTGCTTTATAAAACTACGTCAGATATTTATTTGGACTCAAAACCAGAGGACCATTAACGCACGGCGCAGACGACAAGGCAAGCAGTTTTATGCGTAAAATTCATAAAAAGACGGTTTTTATTCCTCACGCGAGGTATATCAGATGCCTAAAGCATGAGCTTTAAGCCAACTGTTATGGTTAAAAATCACTTTTCTGCGTCTGATAGTCCGAACGTTGCCCCTATACCATAACAGCACACCGTTTGACATTGAGGCTGTGCATGTTTGGTTTAGATGCTTTTCACCTTGCACGGATACAGTTTGCCTTTACCGTATCCTTTCACATTATTTTCCCGGCGATCACCATCGGCCTGGCAAGCTATCTTGCCGTACTCGAAGGGCTGTGGCTGAAAACCAAAAATCCGGTCTGGCGCTCGCTGTACCATTTCTGGTCGAAGATTTTTGCCGTCAACTTTGGCATGGGCGTGGTCTCCGGGCTGGTGATGGCCTACCAGTTCGGCACCAACTGGAGCGGATTTTCACAGTTTGCGGGCAGCATTACCGGCCCGCTGCTGACCTATGAAGTGCTGACCGCCTTCTTCCTCGAAGCCGGGTTCCTCGGCGTGATGCTGTTCGGCTGGAACAAAGTCGGGCCGGGTCTGCACTTCTTCGCTACCTGCATGGTGGCGCTGGGCACTATTATCTCCACCTTCTGGATCCTCTCGTCGAACAGCTGGATGCAGACCCCGCAGGGCTATGAGATCGTCAACGGTCAGGTCGTGCCGGTGGACTGGTTCGCCGTGGTGTTCAACCCCTCCTTCCCTTACCGCCTGCTGCATATGTCGATAGCCGCATTCCTGAGCAGCGCCCTGTTTGTGGGCGCATCCGCGGCATGGCATCTGCTGCGCGGGAATAATACTCCTGCCATCCGGGCGATGTTTTCGATGGCGCTGTGGATGACGCTGATTGTCGCCCCCATCCAGGCCATGGTTGGCGATATGCACGGGTTGAACACCTTAAAGCACCAGCCCGCCAAGATTGCCGCCATTGAAGGCCACTGGGAAAATCCGCCGGGTGAACCTACCCCGCTGCTGCTGTTTGGCTGGCCGGATATGGAACAGGAGCGCACCCGCTTTGGGCTGGAGATCCCGGCGCTGGGGAGTCTTATCCTGACGCACAGCCTGGATAAACAGGTTCCGGCCCTCAAAGAGTTCCCGAAGGAAGACCGTCCGAATTCCACCATCGTGTTTTGGTCATTCCGCATTATGGCGGGCCTGGGCATGCTGATGCTGCTGCTCGGTGTGACGGCACTCTGGCTGCGCTACAAAAAACGCGTGTATTCGTCGCGCCCCTTCCTGTGGTTTGCGCTGCTGATGGGGCCAACCGGGCTGATTGCCATCCTGGCCGGGTGGATCACCACCGAAGTGGGCCGCCAGCCGTGGGTGGTCTACGGACTCCAGCGAACGAAGGATGCGGTATCTGCCCACGGTGACCTGCACATGAGCGTGAGCCTGCTGGCCTTCTTCGTCGTCTATACCTCGGTATTCGGCGTGGGTTACAGCTATATGGTGCGCCTCATCCGAAAAGGCCCGCAGCCGCATGAAACTTTCGCTACCGAGTCCGACGGACGTCCGGCGCGCCCGCTTTCTGCCGTCACAACTGAACATAAGGAGCAGCCATAATGGGTATCGATCTTTCCATTATCTGGTTTGTGATCATCGTCTTCGCCACGCTGATGTATATCGTGATGGACGGTTTTGATCTGGGGATTGGCATTCTGTTCCCGGCCACGCAAAACGCCGACGATCGCGACGTGATGGTCAACAGCGTCGCGCCGGTCTGGGACGGAAATGAAACCTGGTTGGTGCTTGGCGGTGCCGCCCTGTTTGGCGCATTCCCGCTGGCCTATGCTGTGATCGTTGATGCCCTCACCATTCCGCTAACATTAATGCTGATCGGACTTATTTTCCGCGGGGTGGCATTTGAGTTTCGCTTTAAAGCCACACCGGCCCACCGCCCCTTCTGGGATAAGGCGTTTATTGGCGGCTCAATTCTGGCAACGTTTACCCAGGGCGTGACGGTAGGCGCCGTCATTAACGGTTTTGCCGTCACCGGCCGGGCCTATACCGGCGGACCCTTTGACTGGTTTACCGCGTTTAACCTGTTTTGCGGCGCGGGTCTGGTGGTGGCCTACGCGCTGTTAGGCTCTACCTGGCTGGTGATGAAAAGCGAAAATGCGCTGCAGCAGCGGATGCGTGAGGTGTCGAAAACGCTGTTAATCGCCCTTCTGGCGTTTATTGCAGCGATCAGCCTCTGGACGCCGCTGGCGCAACCGGCCATCGCTGCGCGCTGGTTTACGCTACCAAATCTGTTTTATCTGCTGCCGGTCCCTGCTCTGGTGGTGATTTTTAGCCTCTACCAGTGGCGCTGCCTGAATAATCCCGCCAGCCATAGCCGTCCGTTTATTCTGACGCTGGGGCTGATATTCCTCGGCTTTAGCGGGCTTGGGATCAGCATCTGGCCGCATATTATTCCACCGTCGATCACCCTGTGGCAGGCCGCCGCACCGACGCAAAGCCAGGGCTTTATGCTTGTGGGCGCGCTGTTGATCATTCCCGTTATTCTGGTCTACACCTTCTGGAGCTACTACGTATTTCGCGGCAAAGTTCAGCATGGGGAGGGGTATCACTGATGCAACAACCGGTCTGGAAAAGATTACTGTGGCTGGCCATTATCTGGGGCGGCAGCGTACTGGCGCTGGCTGCTGTCAGTATGCTCTTCCGCATGCTGATGACGGCGGCAGGATTTAAATCACATTAACGTCATTCCGGGCAACCGCTGCGTTGCCCGGTACTTCTCCCCGCACTTTCAGATAAACCCCATTAACGCACGGCAGAGTATCGTTACACTGGAAAAAGATTCACGGTATTTATAGTTTGAGAAGAAAAATGAAAAAGCTCATTGCGTTAAGCGTTATTAGTCTTGTCCTTACCGGGTGTGTTAATCCGGGTAAAGCCTCCGTACAGCCGGAGCAACTTAAAAACCACCGCTTTGTGCTGGAAAACGTAAACGGTAAGGCCGTGAAGACCGCGACAACGCAACCTGAGATCGGTTTTAGCGCGCTGCCAGATCTCAGCCTGGTGAATAACATCAGCGTTTCTGGCCAGATGTGTAATCGCTTCAACGGACAGGGAAAATTGTCCGAAGGCGAGCTTAAGGTTAAAACGCTGGTCATGACGCGCAAACTCTGTACTGAACCGCAGCTGAATGAGTTGGATCAGGCCATCGGCGACATGCTGCGCAAAGGGGCGCAGGTCGACCTGACTGAGGACCAGTTAACGCTGGCGACAGCCGATAAAACGCTGATGTTTAAGCGTGTAGAATAATCAGTAGTTACCGCAGCTTCCAACGGCAAGCGACTGTTCGCTACAGCGTTTGCCGTTTGGCAAGGCGCACATCCCAATAGCAGAACCATCAAGCTGGCGGGCGACAGACAGCGAGCCGCCAATCATTGCGCAGTTAGCCTGACCAGAACTGGACATCGCCGCTTTCATTCCCGGCGCCACGTGGGCTGCCGTTGCCTGCTGGACTGGTTCACTGCTACATGCCGACAACAATAACGCGGCACACCCTACCCAAAATGCTGAGCGCATGCTCTCTCCCCCATGAATAATGCGAAACCTATGCATAATAGGCATCACACCCCGTGTCGTCGAGAGCAGAAGTGCGTATTTATGCGCTCCGGAAACAATTTCTCGCAATTTTTTCGCCAAAAGTTTGATCTACTCATTGATGGAGAGAATAGCAAGGACACAAAAGCGAAAATCGTAAAATCCCTCGTTTGCTAGAATACACAGATAATATTCAGGGTTTGTTGCCGTAATACAGACCCCAATTTTTTTGCGCAATGTAAGGGTGTTGTCCTATGCAAACTATTGACGGTAATGGTGCAGTTGCCTCAGTCGCGTTTCGCACCAGTGAAGTTATCGCCATCTACCCGATTACGCCAAGTTCTACCATGGCCGAGCAGGCGGATGCCTGGGCGGGTAACGGGTTAAAAAACGTCTGGGGCGATGTCCCGAGAGTGGTTGAAATGCAGTCTGAAGCCGGTGCGATTGCCACGGTACACGGTGCGCTTCAGACCGGCGCGCTTTCCACGTCGTTTACCTCCTCTCAGGGATTGCTGTTAATGATCCCTACGCTGTACAAACTCGCCGGTCAACTGACCCCCTTCGTTCTGCACGTTGCTGCGCGTACCGTTGCTACCCACGCGCTCTCTATCTTTGGCGATCATTCAGACGTGATGGCCGTGCGCCAGACCGGCTGTGCGATGCTTTGCGCCAGCAGCGTACAGGAAGCCCAGGACTTTGCCTTAATTTCCCATATCGCCACGCTCAAAAGCCGCGTGCCGTTTATTCACTTCTTTGATGGTTTCCGCACCTCTCACGAAATCAATAAAATCGTCCCGCTGGCTGACGATACTATCCTGAATCTTCTCCCGCAGGCGGAAATCGACGCGCATCGCGCCCGGGCTCTGAATCCTGAACACCCGGTTATTCGCGGGACATCGGCGAACCCGGATACTTATTTCCAGTCCCGCGAGGCCACGAACCCCTGGTATAACGCGGTTTACGACCATGTTGAACAGGCGATGAACGACTTTGCCGCCGCGACCGGCCGGGAGTACAAACCGTTTGAGTACTACGGACATCCGCAGGCGGAACGGGTGATCGTGCTGATGGGGTCAGCCATTGGGACCTGTGAAGAGGTGGTTGACGAGCTGCTGACGCGCGGCGAAAAAGTTGGCGTGCTTAAGGTGCGTCTCTATCGCCCGTTCTCGGCTAAACATCTGCTTTCGGCTCTCCCTGAAAGCGCCCGCGCTGTGGCGGTGCTCGACCGTACCAAAGAGCCTGGCGCGCAGGCGGAACCCCTCTATCTGGATGTGATGACCGCCCTGGCAGAAGCCTTTAATCAGGGCGAACGTGAAACGCTGCCGCGCGTAATCGGGGGGCGCTATGGTTTGTCCTCCAAGGAGTTTGGGCCGGACTGCGTGCTGGCGGTATTCAACGAGTTAAGCGAAGCGAAACCCAAGCCGCGCTTTACCGTCGGCATTTATGATGATGTGACTAACCTGTCCCTGTCGCTGCCGGAAAATACCCTGTCCTCGACCGCCAAACTTGAGGCGCTGTTCTATGGTCTGGGCAGCGACGGCAGCGTCTCCGCGACCAAAAACAACATCAAAATCATCGGCAACTCCACGCCGTGGTACGCCCAGGGGTACTTCGTTTACGACTCCAAAAAAGCAGGCGGCCTGACCGTTTCCCACCTGCGCGTGAGCGAACAGCCCATCCGCTCTGCGTATCTTATTTCTCAGGCCGATTTTGTTGGTTGTCACCAGCTGCAGTTTATCGATAAATACCAGATGGCCGAGCGCCTGAAGCCCGGCGGTATTTTCCTCCTCAATACGCCGTACAGCGCAGATGAAGTCTGGTCGCGCCTGCCGCAGGAAGTTCAGGCGGTGCTGAACCAGAAAAAAGCCCGTTTCTATGTGGTCAACGCGGCGAAAATTGCCCGCGAATGTGGCCTTGCCGCGCGTATCAATACCGTTATGCAGATGGCCTTCTTCCATCTGACGAATATCCTGCCGGGCGACAGCGCGCTGGCGGAACTGCAGGGTGCGATTGCCAAAAGCTACAGCAGCAAAGGCCAGGAGCTGGTCGAGCGAAACTGGCAGGCGCTGGCGCTGGCACGCGAATCGCTGTTTGAGGTACCGCTGCAGCCGGTCAATGCCGCAAGCCCGAACCGCCCTCCGGTGGTGTCCGATGCGGCGCCTGATTTCGTTAAGACCGTGACGGCGGCGATGCTGGCCGGTCTGGGCGATGCCCTGCCCGTCTCTGCGCTACCGCCGGATGGCACCTGGCCGATGGGCACCACGCGCTGGGAAAAACGCAACATTGCCGAAGCGATCCCCATCTGGAAAGAAGAGCTGTGTACCCAGTGCAACCACTGCGTTGCGGCATGCCCGCACTCTGCCATTCGAGCCAAGGTGGTATCACCGGAAGAGATGGAAACCGCACCGGCCAGCCTGCATTCGCTGGATGTGAAATCTCGCGATATGCGCGGACAGAAATACGTTCTGCAGGTCGCGCCTGAAGATTGCACAGGCTGTAACCTGTGCGTCGAGGTCTGTCCGGCGAAAGACAGGCAGGATCCAGAGATCAAAGCCATCAACATGATGTCGCGTCTGGAGCATGTTGAAGAGGAGAAGGTCAATTATGATTTCTTCCTGAATCTGCCGGAAATCGATCGCAGCAAACTGGAGCGCATTGATATTCGTACCTCGCAGCTGATTACGCCGCTGTTTGAATACTCCGGTGCCTGCTCAGGCTGCGGTGAAACACCGTATATCAAGCTGCTTACCCAGCTGTACGGTGACAGGATGCTGATTGCCAACGCTACCGGCTGTTCGTCTATCTATGGCGGTAACCTGCCCTCCACGCCGTACACCACTGACGCCAACGGTCGCGGTCCCGCGTGGGCAAACTCGCTGTTCGAAGACAACGCCGAATTTGGTCTGGGCTTCCGCCTGACCGTTGACCAGCACCGCGCGCGCGTGATGCGCCTGCTGGAACAGTTTGCCGGACAGATCCCTGCCGGGCTCAATGAAGCGCTTCACGCTGACGCGACGCCAGAGGTACGTCGTGAGCAGGTAGCTGAGCTGCGTCAGATGCTTCAGGGCGTGGCGGGGGCTGAACAGCTGCTGACCGACGCGGACGCGCTGGTTGAAAAATCAATCTGGCTGATTGGCGGTGACGGCTGGGCTTACGACATCGGCTTTGGCGGACTGGATCACGTGTTAAGCCTGACCGAAAACGTCAATATCCTGGTTCTGGATACGCAGTGTTATTCCAACACCGGTGGTCAGGCATCGAAAGCAACGCCGTTAGGCGCGGTAACGAAATTCGGCGAACACGGTAAACGCAAGGCGCGCAAAGATCTCGGCGTGAGCATGATGATGTACGGTCACGTTTACGTCGCGCAAATCTCGCTGGGTGCCCAGCTTAACCAGACGGTAAAAGCGATCCAGGAAGCTGAAGCGTATCCTGGCCCGTCGCTGATCATCGCCTACAGCCCTTGCGAAGAGCATGGCTACGATCTGGCACTCAGCCACGACCAGATGCGTCAGTTGACCGCGACCGGTTTCTGGCCGTTGTACCGGTTCGACCCGCGTCGTGCTGACGAGGGTAAATTACCGCTGGCGCTGGATTCGCGCCCGCCGTCCGATGCCCTGGCCGAGACGTTAATGCAGGAGCAGCGCTTCCGTCGCCTTAACGCGCAGCAGCCGGAAGTGGCCGAACAGCTCTGGAAAGATGCCGCTGCTGACCTGCAAAAACGTTATGACTTCCTGGCGCAAATGGCGGGTAAAGCCGAAAAACCGACCAGCGACTAGTACCTCTGCCCGGCTTGTCCGGGCATTTTTTTACCATAAAAAAGCCCGGCGTATTCACACCGGGCGGATACAGATAATAAATGAATATCTATTTACTTTACTTAATAACATTCATGTTAATTATCGATGAATTATCTTAAAGGCATATAACACCATCAAAACCACCATAATTAACGCCTGATTAATAATTTCAATTTAATATACTTACTTTTAAATCATTCATACAGCCAATGATTATTTCCGCTGATTTATTCGGTATAGATTTTACTTGATTCGTAACAATTATACTTTATTACTCTTACACAGGAGTGATTTAGCATGAGACAACTTTCTCATTCTGAAAGTTCAACAGGTAATCAAATAAAAACAACCACAAAGGAATATCAAAATGCAAAGAAAAGTACTGGCCCTGATGATTCCGGCTCTGTTAATGGCTGGCGCAACTCATGCCGCAGAGATTTATAATAAAGACGGCAACAAATTAGATCTGTACGGAAAAGTAGATGGTCTGCGCTATTTCTCCGACGATAAAGGTGCTGACGGCGATCAAACCTACCTGCGTCTGGGTTTCAAGGGTGAAACGCAGATCAACGATATGATGACCGGCTACGCGCAGTGGGAATACAACATTCAGGCAAATAATACGGAAGGGTCTGATAATCAGTCCTGGACGCGTCTGGCCTTCGCTGGTGTAAAGGTGGGTGACTACGGCTCCTTCGATTACGGTCGTAACTACGGCGTGCTGTACGACGTGGAAGGCTGGACCGATATGCTGCCTGAGTTCGGCGGAGACTCCTACTCTAAAGCCGACAACTTTATGACCAGCCGCGCCAACGGTGTGGCAACCTACCGTAACACCGACTTCTATGGTCTGGTGCAGGGCCTGAACTTTGCGCTGCAGTATCAGGGCAAAAATGAAGATGCCAGCAACAACCAGGAAGGCACCAACAACGGCCGCGACACGCGCCACGAGAACGGCGACGGCTTCGGTATTTCTACCACCTATGACTTCGGCATGGGCATTAGTGCAGGTGCGGCGTACACCTCTTCTGACCGCACCAACGAGCAGGTCATGAATACCACTGCGGGTGGAGACAAAGCGGATGCATGGACGGCGGGCCTGAAGTATGACGCCAATAACATCTATCTGGCGGCAATGTATTCTGAAACCCGCAATATGACACCGTATGGTGATAATACTGACGCCGTGGCGAACAAAACCCAGAACATCGAAGTGACCGCGCAGTACCAGTTCGACTTCGGCCTGCGTCCGTCCGTTTCCTACCTGCAGTCGAAAGGTAAGGACCTGGGCAACGGTCAGGGCGACCAGGATCTGGTTAAATACGCTGACGTAGGGGTCACCTATTACTTCAACAAAAACATGTCCACCTACGTTGATTACAAAATCAACCTGCTGGATGAAGATGACAGCTTCTACAAAGACAACGGCATCAGCACCGATGATGTTGTAGCATTAGGCCTGGTTTACCAGTTCTGATGGTCAGAGCCCGCATAATCATGCGGGCTCGCTTGTTTTTTGAAGTTCGTCACAAAAGACAGTTTAAGAAAGGGATTGGTTGAGGGAAAGTTGAAAGAAAGCTGGTTAAACTGTGGTTATAGCCCTTTCGTCACTAAGGATAACAGCATTGTTTGGTCGTGTATCCCTTGCTGTACTTACCCTTTTAGCATTGCTGTGGATGGCGTTAATTTTTGATTTTGGTGATATTGTCGGGCATCTCGGCACGCTGTTAAACCATCTGGATGGCAGTTGACCGTGTTCCAGGAAATAAAAAGCCACCAGCATTGCCGGTGGCGGATAAACGCGTATGTCGCGTTATTTTTTCACAGGTTGAGGCTTTTTATCACCTGATTCAGGGGCCTCACGCGGATCGTCTTTTTCAACACAGAGCATAGTTTCTCCTGTTTCAGTTACCCACTGCCTACTATAGCCGGAGGAGTAAAAGAGTGGCCAGGCGGCAATCATGCCTGCTCTTCACCTTTCTCGCGAAAAGAGAGATAACCAAATACCCCACTTTCCCCATCCATGGGATGGTTAACGCCGTCCATCACCTTCACCTCTGGAAAATCAAAAGGTGAAACGTTTTCAAAACAGGCGACATTAACGCCATATTCTTTTGGGTTAGAACGCCGCTGATGGAACGTGTAGATCCCGCACACCGAGCAGAAGAAATGCCGTGCCGTTCCCGTGTTAAAGCGGTACTCGGTGAGCTTATCTTCACCTTTGGTCACCTTAATGCCTGACAGCGGCGCAGAAACGACGACCGCGCCCCGCATACGACAAAAGGAACAGCTGCAGCGCCGGGCGGTGTTCAACCCATCGGTAAGCTCAACAGTGAACGCCACCGCGCCGCAATGGCACTTCGCATTTCGTCTTCCAGCCATGGGCTATACCCCTTTTTTCACCAGCTCGGCAGCCTTAACGAAAACCTCATCTTCTACGCCATCGCCTTTTTGCCTGCCGAGCCTGACCAGTTCATCGACAATGCTGTTGCGATGGATCGGTTTCTGCGCTGAAACCAGCCCAATAACGGCGGCCCCAATCGCCAGCCCCACTAATCCGGTTTGTTCATCTTTGTTTTTCATATTCATGCTCCTGGTACAACAAACAAGCGTAGCAGGAATACGGTAAAACGAAATGCCGGACAGATGCTCTGTGAATGTTATTTAAACAGTTCAGAGAGGTACGACTTCCAGAATCGACAGATACGAACGGGTGTCTATTATTTTGTTCAACTTCAGATTGGTCTGCTCAAACAAGGCCTGATACTCAGACTCTGTTCGTGCTCGTCCTCCATCAAAGCTTGTTAACAGAAGAAGGTCAATTTCAAATCGTCCCTGTTCATTATTTTCTTTTTTAATAAGCGGCTCAAAAATTAATAGTCGGGAGTTTTCTTTCATAGCCTTTCTGCAGCATTGAAGGATCTGACTGGCCTTCTCATCAGGCCAGTCCATCAAAATATACTTAAGCAGGTAAATGTCCGCTACAGGACAGGCTTCAAAAAAGCTCCCGTTAATGGTTTCCCATCGACGATTATCATTTAACAGGTGCAGTCGATTTCGCTCAAGCACATCTTTTTGATCAAAAAGGATCCCCGTCAGGGTCGGATTTCGACGTAAAACAGCCAGCAATAAGTTACCCAGCCCGCCGGCGATATCGGCAACCACGGCGTTTTGCGGGAACGAATAGCTATCTGCAATGACTTCATTTTCTACGGATGACATAGAGGCCATACCCGCATGAAAAACGTTGCTGTCAGTCATCGTGTCATCATGCTGCCAGTATTCGTAAAAAGGCTTGCCAAACAAATCATTAAAAACAGGTTTGCCGTGCAATATCTCATCCATTTTAGCCGCTGGCTGCCAGAATGTTGGGTCTGTCAGCATGAGCACCGCCGCACGCAAGGAAAATTCATGCTCAGAACAGAGAAATTGCGCTGAATGGCTAAGACTGTATTCAACTTCAGATAATTCGTTGAAAACTCCACGAGAGGACAATAAACGCATGATTCGATGAAGATATTCTGCGTCGACATTCAACTCCTTCGCCAGTTGCTTGACGGATTTTTTTCCTTCAACCAGACGATCTGCGACGCCTAATACCGCGACGGCTCGAAGTGCTGCCTGCCAGACAAAACCCATGCTTTGCTCTAACAGACACATTCCTTCTTTACGGCTTAGTAAATCCAGACTATTACGTTGCGACATTTTCTTCTCCTTACCAGTAAGGATGTGTTGAACAACTAAAAGGTGTTAGCAAGCGTAAGTCTGGTAGTAAGCTTTATCCATAACGTCAGAAAGGATCATTTATGAGGTTTTGTACCGTTTAGCATACAGTCCGTTTAAATACGTAAAAAACCAAGGCCACTTACCTTTAATATTTAATAGTAATGCATTAAAACTATTAACTTAAAAATGATTGCGTTACATCCAAAATAATGCCTGTCGTAATACAGGCATTTCATAGTTAGAATCTCGGCGCCAGTCCATATTTTGGCGTTTTGATATTTGCCGCCCAAATTTTGATATCGTTTTGCAGGAGAATAGTGAAATCAGATTTCAGATGCATCACCATGCCATTGACGCTTTCCGCGTCCACCACTGAAAAGTGTTCAATTCTGTTTTGCCCTATCTGGACACAATTATATTTGGCGGGCAGTACTTTACCATTCACATTTAGCGGCAGGTTATTCTCACTACAGCGGCCTTCAGTAATATATGACACCAGCAAATTAGCGGATTTCCTTCCAGGCTGGGATACGCTCACCATAACCGGGAAACCTTCCGAGGTTTGCGTCATATCGTAAAGGACCGCATTTTTTATATACCAGGTATTATATTCCCGCTCCTGAAAAGCAGACCAGGAAGGCGCAGAAAAGAGCACCAGCACTGCCAGGATAAGAGATTCTATTTTCATGGGATGTTGTCGTCCGTGTTGTTGCACGTATTATTCAGATTGTGCAAAAAACAGCAACCACTTAAGATTAGTCCTACTACTATTGGCAGTGCCGGAGGAATGAATTAAAGATATGCCTTACTGTCAGCAGTCCCTGCCAACATTCATAAAAGAGATTAAGAAGAAAAATGATAAACGGCCGCCATCATGGCGACGCTGACGACGACGCTGATGAAAAAGTAGCTTTTGAAGGGCTGCTTTTGGGTTTTATGGCGAAAGAGTTGTTGGCCAACAATGGCGCCAGGCCAGCCACCTGTCAAGCCAAATACCAACAATGTCGCTTCCGGAACCCTGCGCATCCCCTTCCGCGCCGCCATTTTATCGGCGCCATACATGACCAACGTCAGCACATTGATCGTCAGAAACCACATGACCAGTGGATGAGTAGCAAGAAGGCTGCCGATCGCAGCGATAATCAGGAGTAAATAACAAAAGCGATTAAGGGTCATAGCACCAGTCACGGGGTGTTTAGCAGTTTTGGATGACGTATTATACGCTAACTGACGTAAATCGCAGAGTGAGATGGCAATTCTAAAAGCAAACTGCTCCCCTGGCATCACTGGTCAACATTTAAACTGCGGTAATAAGTAAGCATTATTTCATTATGCTTTAGCGGCCAGCATTTTTTTCTTAAAAAATTAACCTGAAACATCTTACGTCGAAAACACAGCGTAAGCGCATTGTTGTAACAAAACAATAATCATTACATCCATCAATCTAAAGAGGGCGTGACAATATTGATTAAAGTCAAATTAAACGTTAGCCAGCTAATACTTAAAGTCATCCATTCGTTTAAGGACACCCAAAACAATGTTGAAAACAATTAAATTGACCATCCGTTCAATACATAACAAAATATTGCCGAGGTTAAAGCAATAATGGTCTAAATTTTTTGGGGGATGATGTCCCCCCTTTTTATTTTCTCAGAAACAACTGAATAAAGATTATTCAACTCGTACTTTAACTTTTGGCTTCGACAAGATAACTTTGACCAGTTCCTTGAAAGGAAGAGGTTTGTAAAAGAAAAAACCCTGTAAAAACCGGATATGATTGCGAGTGAGGTAATCGAGCTGCTCTTCTGTTTCAACGCCTTCCGCCACGATGCTAATTGACAGTTTTTTGGCCAACTCAAGTACCGAATCAAGGATTAGCGTTGAGTCCTCATTCGCGTTAACCCTGGCAACAAAGCTCTGGTCGATTTTAATGTAATCAATATGCAGATCCTGCAGATAGGACAGACCGGAATAACCCGTACCAAAGTCATCCAGCGCAATGGCAAATCCGTTGTTATGTAGCTCATTCAATGTATTAACGAGATGTTCATCAATGTCGAGTGGTTCACGCTCCGTCACTTCCACGACAAGGTTAAGATCCTGTTGAGTAAAGCTGCGCTTGTAATGGAGACACTCTTCAACAAAGGTGGACGCAACGATATGAGAAGCGCTGAAGTTAATCCCTACGTGAAACCCTTCTGGCAGCAATGTCGCAATAGCATTCATGTGTATTGCAACCTGCCTCATTAAGCTCTGAGTCAAAGGAATAATTAAACCGGATTTCTCCGCAAGAGGAATGAAGGACGCGGGAGAAATAAACCCTGATTGAGGATGTTTCCATCTGGCCAGCACTTCCACACCCCGTAAGGTTCCCTCTTTGCCGCTCACTACGGGTTGGTAATACGGAATAATTTCATTTCTGTAAATGGCGATGCGCAGTGATTCTTCGGGTGAGACATCCTTAGAAATATAGCGATGAAGAATATAAGCAGAAAGAGAGGATATTATCAGCAGGAATAACACCACGCCTCCGGCTCGATTGAATAATCTCTTAAGGCTAAAAAGAGGTGGAGAGTTAAATTGTACCGAGAAAGGATAACCAGAGGCTTTTACCGTTAATACCTGTTTCTTCGTAGGGTCTGCCGTCGTCACATCGCCTGTCAGGCCTAAAAGGTTTTTGCCCACTCTCAGTGAATATTCAACGCCATTTAATGGCATATCCAGCGCATCCCGAATATGGCTATCGCTGATGCTAACGATGATTCGGCTTCCGGCGTGAATTGTCTGGTATAAGAGAACCGGAAGACCGTTGACGGTACTGGCCGAAGGGACGAGGAGCAGTGATGACTCAGGCAGGATTGAGCTGTTGACCAACAATACGCGGTTTCCCGGCAATGAGGAGCACCAGACCGCATCATTTTTCAGAATAACGATCGTTCTCAGGTGAGGCTGTAATGCCGCCTCGGTGCCCAGCCGATATTGCCCTTCAGCATCACACTCATTCTCGGCAAGTTGCATTGCCATCTCAGTCGCATGACGGGCTTCTTTAAGAATAACATTCATGTTCCGCACGACGTAGTGCGCCTCTGCCAGGCTATCAGCCCGTGCAGAATACCAGACCTGTAAATTGATGATAAAAACGCCGAGCAAGAACATTGTTGTGGCTGCAGCTACGGGGATAGATGCATGGCGCATTTAGGGTTCTCGATTAAAGTGAAGTAGCCGCTTCAACGATGGTGAAGTGATTGAATTGTCATTGTCATTGTCATT
>NZ_JAWNFK010000006.1:50808-166167 GCF_034107965.1 Enterobacter sp. 61D5 | reverse complement strand
GTCATTGTCATTGTCATTGTCTTAAGCATGGTCGATAACGTAATAATTACCATGCCAGGCGTCAGAAATGTTCTTGCCAGCCAGATTGAGGGGAAACAAAAGGCCGCCGAACGGCAGCCCTGATGGATAAATGTCTATTAATATCGCTTTATTGTATTGATCGGGGTTCTTTCTGACCAGTCTGGTCTTTCGCCGGCCATGATTGCACGCTGTTGCGTTGGCGTCACAGACTGGGTTATTTCAGGCATTGACTTGTATTCGGGTTGTTTAGGTGGACTGAGAACCAGATCGGAGCTACAGCCTGACAGCAGGAAAATAGCCAGTAGAGATGAACTAAGCTTGAACACGTTAAACCCTTCCAATGGGATAAAATTTTAAGAAAAAGCGTGGTGCTGAACATACATAGCCTAATCAAAATATATTCACATGGTCAATGCGCACAACACTTTTTCCTGCCCCGGACTCGCAGAGGCGAACATCAAGCCGACGACTTTTTATCGAAAATTGACAGCAGATTCAACGTGACCGGAAACGCGCCACGGAAGCCATCTGGATGGCTAAAATAACATTTGCTTATCAACTCTGTCCGTGCCTTAATGATTTAGTTGGTTCGATGCAATACCGAATACAATATTTACCACGCAGTCCTCATAACCAGGCGCTATCGCTGATATCCCCTCCTTTTGAGTCCATACGTTCCAGTCATTTCTTATCATTTAAAGAGTCTTTAAAGGAGTATTTATGTATTCACGAATTCAAGGTCTGGTTAAGTGGTTTAATGAAGATAAAGGCTTTGGCTTTATTTCTCCCCTTGATGGCAGTAAAGATGTTCTTGTTCGTTTCTCTGCCTTGCAGGGAGAAAGGTTTAATACGCTATTTGAAGGTCAGAAAGTAGAATTTGCGATTCTAAGCGGCGATAAAGGCCCTTCTGCTGCAAATGTAATTCTTTTAGATAGATAAGTTTATCAATGGCCCGTGATTACCAACAAGGTTTCCTGAGTAAACGGGCCCTGGATTATATGACTGTTATTCATATCAACAGCCGACATATTTTCTTAACGAGTACGCTAACCAATGTGATGAAGTGCAGAACTGGTGCACAAGTAATCTAAACTCAAAGCTAACTCATTTTGTCAACTACTTTGGTTTAGAATCGTTGAGTAGATTTAAACAAAACGTGGCAGTACGGGCAGACAAGTTGAGCGCCCTTTTGTACGCGATTAAAGCTATGTTCTGAATCTTTAGAGCAATTTGGGCATGAACATTTGACTAAATGATTTCGATGGGATTGTGTATTTTTACGTCCAGACATAGGCATCTCCTGATTTTACGGACTGCCACCATACACTTTAAAGCTAAAAAATGCTTGCTTTAGTTTTGGAAAGATCTCAAAAACACAGGGTGATTTATGAAGAATGTAATCGTTTTTTTCAATGGGAAACCAGGTAAAGTTGTCACAGTGCAACAAGCAACTACGTCCGTAAGACAAGAATATCCGGACGGTGAAGAAATACACCTTCAGATTATGTCTGCCGGTTTCCCATCTTTAACCGGAGATCGCAGCTTTCTTTATGTTGTCTCTGATAGAGAACTCACCTCTCAGAAGATACTTGATGCCGCAAAAATCCATTTGTGATGTGCGTTTCCGGAAAAATCTCAGCCACTTCACAAATGGAAAGATAAAACCTCAGTAAAATCGCCGATATTTGCGGCGGGCGCTTTTAGGTTTTATTTTTTGAATTAAATTAATAAAAACGCCTAACAATTAAAGCCTGCTAAATGCAGGCTTTTTTTATAGAACCTGTAATACTACACCACCTAACTTTTATTTACACAACACAGACTAAAACTCGACACTTCTTTTCATTAAAATCTGGCTCTTTGTGGGAACTAATGCAAAAGAAATGGGTCAAATGAAGACCCTTACCAGAAAAGATTATTTTATGACATCTTATATTGTAGTAACCACTGTTGCCGTTGTGATGGGGTTGATAACGTTGAGTCTGATTAAAGTTTGGATTAGCACGTCGAACAATCCTGACAATCTGTGACCTTATCGCAAGCCGCTTAAAGCGAGGCCACTTCCGTTTCTGGTAAATCAATGATAACCAGTGTACCAAAACTGCCTGTTTCTACAGTATGGGGAGTGCCAGCTTTAGCGATATAGAGCTGTCCAGCCGTTACAGAGATTTTTTTACCCTTCACGCCCAGCTTCAGACGTCCATCAATGACCAGTAACCCCTCGTCATACTCATGTACCTCTTCAATCGCTGAGCGTTCATCCATTCGTAAAACTTTAAGATTTGCAGTTCCAATGCGGCCCAATACACGAGAGTGCCAGGTCTCCGGTAAGGCAAGTGCTTCTGTTTTGAGGTCATAAAGCGACATAAAGTCATTCCTTTTTATGTTCATTTAACGCTCTTATGCCATATAAGTTCCCCTCGGTCATATAACAAATATGGAAAACTAACACGAGTAAAATGCTATATGAGGTCCTTAAATCACACCGCACGCTAACGGCGTTGCTGCGCCAGTTATAACCCCGCTGTAAAACGTGCTGGTATTCGCCGCCGGAATCCGTACCATACGCGGCATACAATGTTTGCCCCTGCTGGCTCCGAAGGTAGTACTAAATGCAACAGAATCAAGAGATTAACAAAAAAGAGCAATACAATCTGAATAAACTGCAAAAGCGACTTCGCCGTAACGTGGGCGAAGCCATTGCAGACTTCAATATGATTGAAGAAGGCGATCGCATCATGGTCTGCCTGTCAGGGGGTAAAGACAGCTATACCATGCTGGAGATCCTGCGTAATCTTCAGCAAAGCGCACCGGTGAAATTTTCCCTGGTGGCGGTCAACCTTGACCAGAAACAGCCGGGCTTCCCGGAGCACATTCTGCCGGAATACCTCGAGAAGCTGGGCGTTGAGTATAAAATCGTCGAAGAAAATACCTACGGTATTGTGAAAGAGAAAATCCCGGAAGGGAAAACCACCTGCTCACTCTGCTCTCGCCTGCGCCGCGGCATTTTGTATCGTACCGCGACGGAGCTGGGCGCGACCAAAATTGCGCTGGGCCATCACCGCGACGATATCCTGCAAACGCTGTTCCTCAACATGTTCTACGGCGGCAAGATGAAAGGCATGCCGCCTAAGCTGATGAGCGATGACGGCAAGCACATTGTGATCCGCCCTCTCGCCTACTGCCGCGAAAAAGACATTGAGCGTTTTTCTCAGGCTAAAGGTTTCCCGATCATTCCATGTAACCTGTGCGGTTCTCAGCCGAACCTGCAGCGTCAGGTAATTGGCGACATGCTGCGCGACTGGGATAAGCGTTATCCGGGTCGTATCGAAACCATGTTCAGCGCGATGCAGAACGTCGTCCCTTCCCATCTCGCGGATGTGGAGCTGTTCGACTTTAAAGGCATCAACCACGAGTCAGAAATTGTGAACGGCGGGGACCTGGCGTTTGATCGGGAAGATATTCCCATGCAGCCAGCGGGCTGGCAGCCGGAAGAAGATGACAATCAGTTTGAAGAGCTGCGTCTGAACGTGCTTGAAGTGAAGTAAGCGATTAGCGTCTCAGAACACCTTCTGAGACGCTTCATTCTTTATTTCAGCAGACGTACGCGACAGGTTTTACCCTTAATTTTCCCGTTTTGCAGCTGCTTCCATGCCTTATGGGCAACCGCCTGGCGAACCGCTACGTAGACATGCGCCGGATGGACCGCAATCTTGCCGATATCCGCCCCGTCCAGACCCACATCTCCGGTCAGCGCGCCTAATACGTCACCCGGGCGCATTTTGGCTTTTTTACCGCCATCAATGCACAGCGTCGCCATTTCAGCCTCCAGCGGCACAATGCTGGTGCTGGCCGGTGCATTCATCCAGTTCAGCTTAATCTGCAGCATCTCAGAGAGAATATTGGCGCGCTGCGCCTCTTCCGGTGCGCAGAAGCTGATCGCAAGACCGCTATTTCCCGCGCGCGCGGTACGGCCAATACGGTGCACGTGCACTTCAGGGTCCCACGCCAGCTCATAGTTCACCACCAGCTCCAGGGATTTAATATCCAGACCGCGCGCAGCGACGTCGGTTGCGACAAGAACGCGGGCGCTGCCGTTAGCGAAGCGGACCAGCGTCTGATCGCGATCGCGCTGCTCCAGATCGCCATGCAGCGACAATGCGCTCTGGCCGGCGGCATTCAGGGCATCACAGACCGACTGACAGTCTTTTTTGGTATTACAGAACACCACGCAGGACGCAGGCTGATGCTGGCTAAGCAGTTTCTGCAGGAGAGAAATTTTCCCCTGCTGCGAGGTTTCAAAGAACTGCTGCTCGATAGCGGGCAGCGCATCTACGCTGTCGATTTCAATGGTGAGTGGATTTTTCTGCACGCGCCCGCTGATGGCGGCGATGGCCTCCGGCCAGGTCGCGGAGAACAGCAGCGTCTGACGATCGGCCGGGGCGAAACGGATCACCTCGTCAATCGCATCGCTGAAGCCCATATCCAGCATCCTGTCTGCCTCATCCATCACCAGCGTTTGTAACGCATCCAGCGAGACGGTGCCTTTTTGCAGGTGATCCAGCAGGCGGCCGGGCGTTGCGACAATAATGTGCGGCGCATGCTGAAGTGAATCACGCTGCGCGCCGAACGGCTGTCCGCCGCAGAGGGTTAAAATCTTGGTGTTGGGCAGGAAACGCGCCAGACGACGGAGTTCACCCGCGACCTGGTCTGCCAGTTCGCGGGTCGGGCACAGCACCAGAGACTGGGTCTGAAATAGCGCCGCATCGATATGCTGCAACAGGCCAAGGCCAAATGCCGCCGTTTTCCCGCTGCCCGTTTTCGCCTGCACGCGCACGTCACGGCCCTCAAGGATGGCGGGCAACGCGGCAGCCTGAACAGGCGTCATCGTGAGGTAACCCAACTCGTTGAGATTATCGAGTTGGGCGGCGGGCAGAACATTCAGGGTAGAAAAAGCGGTCACAGTAGTCTCTCGTGGTCATCTTTGCGGTCAGATGGCGCGTATCCTCGCAGATCTTGCGGTTCGATGCGACAATTTAATCGGTTCTTGATCTGGCGGCGGGTCGGGCATCGGCTGCGGACGCGGGATGGGATCGGGCATAGGCACCGGATCGGTGGGGACGGGATCGGATTGACGCGATTGTTGCAGTAGCAGAGCGTTGAGGAAGCTCATCATTCCCTCCAGAATTTGCTGTCGTCCCTTCAAGGGTAGACGCTGAGAATCAGGAGGCAAAAAAAAGCCGACTATGAAGTCGGCGTCGTACGAATCAATTGTGCTATGCAGTAATTCAAAAAAGGAAGTAAGACAATATGGAGCGCAACGCCCATCGCTTGACGTTGCATTCACCTGCGGGAGTAATATTGCACCTTACGGGGTAGATATTTATTGACCTCGCTCAATTAAAAGAGCGTTTTGATCCCGTTGAAAGCTGAAAAAAGCGTAAATTTACAGCCATTTACTACGATGCAACCACCATGCAACACCACCAATCAAAACAACTAACATCACACAAAACGCGGTAAAGCCGTAGCGATAAGCGCCACCTGGAATTCCCCCAAGGTTCACGCCAAACAGCCCGGTAAGAAACGTGCTGGGTAAAAACACCATCGCCATCAGGGACATCGTATAGGTTCTTCTCGCCAGAGACTCCTGCATCACCTGCGCGATTTCGTCCGCCATCACCGCCGTTCTGGCAATACAGGAATCAATCTCGTCCAGCCCGCGCCCCAGCCTGTCGGCAATATCCTGCATTCTGCGTCGCTGATCGTCATTCATCCACGCGAGCCTTTCGCTGGCAAGACGCGCATACACGTCGCGCTGCGGCGTCATGTAGCGGCGCATCACAATCAACTGCTTACGCAATAAGGCCAGAAAACCGCGGGGCGGGATCTGCTGATCGAGCAGGTTATCTTCCAGGTCGATGATTTTGTCGTGCAGTTCTTCAATAAATTCACTCGCATGATCGGTCAGGGCGTCACAGACGTCCACCAGCCAGCTGCCGCAGTCGACCGGCCCGGTGCCCTCTTTCAGATCGTTGACGATGTCATCCAGCGCCAGAACTTTTCGCTGCCGGGTCGACACAATGAGCCCGTCGTCCATGTAGACACGCATCGCAACCAGCTGATCCGGGCGTTCATCCGTGCTGCCGTTAATGCAGCGCAGGGTGATCAGCGTCCCGTCCCCCATTCGGCTCACGCGGGGCCGCAGGCTTTCACCCGCCAGCGCATCGCGCACGTTATTGGGCAACAGCGGAGTCGAGGCCAGCCAGTCAGCGCTGTCCGGGTGGGTGTAGTTCAGATGTAGCCAGCAGGGATGCGCACTATCGATCGCATCATTATCTTCCAGCGGTCGCGCACCGCCGCGGCCATCCAGCACCCACGCAAAAACTGCGTCTGGAACGTTAAGTTCAGATCCTTTAATGCTTTCCACAGCGCCTCCACCTTTTTAGCTCTTCGGTGTCAGTCTAGCTTTCATCAGGTGTTAAGCAACAACTATGTATCCCATAGCGCTGAAATCGCTCAGGAATTATACATACTGGCCAGAGGCGTAAAAAAAGCCTGGCATGCCAGGCTTTGAGGTGCTGTCAGAGAGAGTGCTCTGGCCGCTGCAGGAAAGATGGCGAGCCGCCAGGCGATGAGGACAAGGATGACTGTTCGAGCCTGAAATTACGCGTTCGGGTCTGCAGCTCAATCACCTGATTACGCAGTACATCAGATGAACCGTTGAGTTCCTCTGCCATTGCCACGTTACTTTGCGTAACCCGCTCCAGCTCCGATAGCGCCAGGGTAATCTGAGAAATGCCTTTCTCCTGCTCTGACGTTGACGCGGAAATGTCGTCCATTAAGCGGCTGACATTCCCCGAACCCGTCACGATTTCATGCATATTTTTCTCTGCCTGTGACACAACGCTGGCTCCCTGCGTGACGTTACTGCTGGTGACTTCAATCAGCGTTTTGATATTCTTCGCGGCCTCCGCGCTGCGGTGTGCCAGGTTTCTTACCTCTTCCGCAACGACAGAAAACCCCTTTCCATGATCGCCCGCCCTGGCCGCCTCAACGGCCGCGTTGAGCGCCAGGATATTCGTCTGGAACGCAATGCCGTCAATCAACGAAATGATCTCCGTCATCTGCTGCGCGCATTCGGTAATGGACTGCATATTGCTGGCAACCTGCCCCATGAGCTCACCGCCCTTGCGCGCCTGTAACGTCGCCACATTTGCCTGCTCGCTCGCCAGGCGGGTGTTATCGGCATTGTTTTTGGTGCTCGCGGCCATTTGCTCCATGCTGGCTGCGGTTTGCACCAAAGACGCAGACTGCTGCTCGGTTTTCACCGATAGCTGAGCGCTACGTGCCGAGAGTTGGTCCGATAAGGTCATAGCAGTTTGCGATGACGCCCTGATCTCCCGCACCAGCGTCGCAATATTGCCGGAAAGGCTGTTTATGCCGGGGATGAGTCGGCCCGCACAGTTATTGCCAAATTCAGGGATAGATACGCCAAGGTTACCTGCGGTCACCTCCTCAATACTTCTCTTCACCGTATTGATCGGCGTCACAAGATACTTCGTCATATAGACCCAGAGCAAAAATAGCGCAACGAAATTGATGACATTAAGCGAAATAAAGAGAGACGTATTGCTGGAAAATAGAACAACGACACCCGCACTTACCAAAAAAAGAGAGAAAAGGAACCCGATAATAAAGGTCCTGACACTAATATTTTTTAGCATGATAATACCCACGTTTTATATTTTGGTCGGCACTTAGACTTATAGCATTGGCCCGGAAGTTTTTCATCGCAAACAACACTTGTTTTTTGTTTCGCCGTTAGCATCCTGAGATTTGTCTTAAGTTAGATAAAAAAAGCGTATTAGTGAAAATGTTTTGCTCAGCATGCTGTGATACTGGTTTCCCGCCATCTTAAGCGATAGTATCGCCCGCGGTGAGACGATACGATCGCCCTCATATTTAAGGAGCTTTGCTACTGTTATTCGTTCTTGTTTAGCAATGCTTAATATATTAACAAGAGAATATATTTTATATTCTTAATAAGTTTTAGAGTATTAATATGACTGGTCATTTTTCACGATAAATAACTAATATGGTTTGAATGCGCATGTTCGTTGCCCGATAAAGATGTACCCGGCAGGCGAAATCGGTAACCCTCTCAGGCGTGGGACTGCATAATGCTCAATATATCGTGGGACCCTGTGTTAATCGCTATCTCTTATCTGGTGGCGTTTATCGCCTCCTTTGTGGCGCTGGACAGCGCCGGAAAGATCCCCCTCTCCAGCCGAAAGGCTGCCCTCTTCTGGCGCATTGCCGGTGGGGTCACGCTGGGCATTGGCATTTGGTCGATGCACTTTATCGGCATGCTGTCGATGCAAATGCCCATGATGATGAGCTACGACCTCTGGTTAACCCTTGCGTCACTGGGCGTCGCGGTGGTTGCATCGGCCACGGCACTTAATATTGCCGTCGCGGGCAAAAAACTTTCTCCCTTTAGACTGATCTTTGCCACGGCGATCCTGAGCGCTGGCGTGGTGTCGATGCACTACATCGGTATGGCGGCCCTGATGCTGGATGGCAGCATCATCTGGGATAGCCGCCTCGTGGGGTTGTCCGTGGTTATTGCCGGTGTTGCCTCCGGCACGGCACTGTGGCTGGCTTTCCGTCTGCGGAATAAACACAAAGGCGTCTTTATCAATCGCATTCTCGCGGCCTTCGTCATGGGTGTCGCCATTTGTGCGATGCACTATACCGGCATGAGTGCCGCGCAGTTTCAGGAAATGGCGCATACCCTCCCGGGCGGGATCGGCGAGCTGGGGTTATCCATCTGGGTTTCGGTCACCACGCTCTGCCTGCTCGGGGTGATGTTAATCATTTCACTGATCGATTCCCACCGCCGCACCAGCCGGCTGACGGATAATCTGCAGCAGCTCAACCGCCAGCTTGAGCTACAGGCGCGGTTTGACGCGCTCACCGGGCTCGTAAACCGCCACCAGATGGATCTCCGCATGCAGGATTGTCTGCGAAGCGCGCTGCTGAGCAAGAAGCCATTTGCGGTTATTTTCCTGAACGTCGATCACTTCAAACGCGTTAACGATACGTGGGGTCACAGCGTCGGTGATGAGCTATTGATCACGGTCGCGCAGCGCATCACGGCCCGGCTCACGCGTGAGATGACCCTGGCAAGGCTGGGAGGCGACGCCTTTATCCTGCTGGTGCCAGAATGTGACGACGACAGGCTCAACGCCCTGGTCACCGCGTTGCTCGAAGACGTGCGACGCCCTCTTTCTGTCTGTGGGCACACGTTAAGCACAACAATCAGCGCGGGCGTCAGCCTCTATCCTCAGGATGGCGAAACGCTGCACGAGCTGAAGCTCAAGGCGGATGCAGCCCTACATCGCGTCAAAGAAGAGGGCCGCAACGGCTGGGCGATTTACCGGGCCGAGATGTCAACGGCGATCCCGGCGAAACCCGGTTTCCTGCAGGAGCTTTCGCAGGCGCTTGAGCGCGATCAGTTTGAACTGTGGTACCAGCCAACCTGGCATGCGGGAGAGAAAACCATTCACGGTTTTGAAGCCCTTCTGCGCTGGCGGCATCCTGAGCAAGGGGTTGTGCTGCCCAATCTGTTTATCCCTTCTCTGGAGCAAACGGGTTTAATTATTCCGGTAGGTAACTGGGCCATTGAAGCGGCATGCCGACAGCTTCATTTCTGGACTGAGCAAGGTTTCAGCCAGTGGACGCTCTCGCTCAACCTATCCCCCATCCAGTTTGAACAGCCGGATGTTTTCCAGATCATCTCTTCGATGCTGGAAAAATATAGCTTGTCTCCGTCCCGGCTGATTCTGGAGGTAACGGAAAGCACCGCGCTTAAAAATCTGGACCGCAGCATTGAGTTGCTCAATGCGTTTAATCACGCGGGGATCGTTGTCTCGATTGATGATTTTGGTACAGGCTATTCCAACCTTCTGATGCTGAGCGTGCTTCCGGCAAAAGAGCTCAAGATCGACAGAAGCTTTGTCACGTCGATGCTGGAAAATGAAAAAAGCTACAAGCTGGTTGAAACCATTATCAGTATCGCCCGGACCATGGAGATGAATGTGGTGGCAGAAGGGATCGAGACGGAAGAACAGCAGGCGGTTCTCACCCGACTCGGCTGCGATTACCTGCAGGGTTACCTTTTCTCCCGCCCCTTACCTGCCGAACAGGTACCCTGGCTACTGCTGCAGATAAACTCAGACAAACAGATTATACCCATTAATAAAATTCAAACGGACCCCGCATTTATTTCTCAAAAAAATCATGCCTGACGGGGTTAAGTGGAGTATGTTTCAAAGGAGTACACGCGAGTCAATTCTGCCATGATTGTCAGGCACATGTTGTCGATGAACAGGAAACGCCTATGTCGCAACCTTGTTTTGATGCGTTGAATGTAATTAAAACACCCGTGTGGCTCGTTTCACCCGTGTCGGAAAAGATCATTTTTGCGAATGTGTCCGCAACGCAGATCATGGGAGATAAAACGCTCGATGACCTGCGCAAAGGGATCTACTCTGCCAGTGCGCAAACCGTCCTGTCGATGTATGTATCTGAACTGAAAACAGAGCAGGAGATCGTCGAAATCTGGACAACGAGCCGGGATGGACAGGATACGCCGTTAAGCTGTCGCCTCTCGCTTGCCCACTACGCGCCCTGGGGAGATGTGATTGTTTTCGAGGGCATCGCCCAACAAATACTCTCAGGATTGAAGGCCACCCGTTCCGCCACCTACCGGCGGAAAAAACAGGGTTTTTATGCGCGCTTTTTTCTGACCAACAGCGCTCCGATGCTGTTAATCGATCCGGCCCGCGACGGCCAAATCGTCGATGCGAATCTGGCCGCGCTCAATTTTTATGGTTATTCACATGATGACATGTGCAGTAAGCATACCTGGGAAATCAATACGCTGGGGCGAGATGTGATGCCCATTATGACTGCGATTGCCGCGCTGCCCGGTGGTCACAAGCCGCTCAATTTTGTTCACCGCCTTGCCGATGGATCCACCCGCCACGTTCAGACGTATGCCGGGCCCATTGAGATCTACGGTGACAAGCTGATGCTGTGCATCATCCACGATATCACCGAGCAAAAAAGGCTGGAGCAGGAGCTGGAACATGCGGCGTTACGTGACTCCATGACGGGGTTACTCAACCGGCGCCAGTTCTACGCGATTACCGATCAAAGCAACCTGAATACACTTCCCGCGCAGCAGCAATTTAGCCTGCTTCTGGTGGATACCGACCATTTCAAAAACATTAATGACCTGTTCGGCCATCTGAAAGGCGATGAGGTGCTTATCGCCCTTTCCCGGACGCTGGAAGCCTGTAGTCGGGAGGGCGATATGGTGTTCCGCTGGGGAGGCGAAGAGTTCGTTATCCTGCTGCCGCGCACCTCTCTCGATACCGCGATGCAGATTGCCGAGTCTGTCCGCGCAGCCGTTGCCCGCATTACGATTCCGGGCTTGCCGCGGTTTACCGTCAGCATCGGCGTGGCGCGGCACAATCAGGGAGAGAGTATTGACGAGCTGTTTAAGCGTGTGGACGATGCGCTGTATCGCGCTAAAAATGACGGACGCAATAAAGTCCTTGCGGCATGAAACTGGAGTATCCGGAAAAGCCCCGCTACAATGCCCACCTCGAATCAATTAGCTTCAGGTGGGTAAAAGCCGCAATGGGAAAAACAGAAATAATACTCACCTTAATTATTTTACTCCTTATTATATTTGGCTTCTGGTTTATTTTTAGCGGTGAGATCTGGTATCTCGTCGAGTTTCTGGAAAATAGCCTTTACCCGACCTTCGACGCACCGTAACGCACGTTTAATCGCTTGTTTCACCTACCGAATATGTCAGGTATCTGCTTCCCTTACAGCCGCGTAAAATACGCGGCGTTATCCTCCAACAACGTTGATAACGAATCACTTATTCATTTGCTTATGTTGCCCGTGCTCTGACGGGCTTTTTTATTTCCGGCAATTCAGCCACGCCAGGCTATATCTTAATCATCTTTATTGATAGAGGTGAGGAAAGATGAGCAAGAAGATCCTGATGCTGGTTGGCGATTACGCCGAAGATTACGAAACCATGGTGCCTTTTCAGGCGTTGCAGATGATTGGCCATCAGGTGGATGCGGTCTGCCCCGACAAACCGAAAGGCGATTACATCATGACGGCAATCCATGACTTTGACGGCGCCCAGACCTACAGCGAAAAGCCCGGTCACCGCTTTACCCTCAACGCCGATTTTTCAGCCGTAAAGGAGCAGGACTACGACGCGCTGCTCATCCCCGGCGGGAGAGCACCCGAGTATCTACGGCTAAATGAGGACGTCTTAAAGCTGATACAGGCATTTGACGCCGCGCGTAAGCCGATTGCCGCAGTGTGCCACGGCCCACAGCTGCTTGCTGCCGCGGGCATCCTGAAAGGACGAACCTGTAGCGCCTATCCGGCCTGCGCGCCTGAGGTCCGTCTCAGCGGCGGACACTACGCCGCTATCGGCATCGATCAGGCCCATGTAGACGGCAATCTGGTGACGGCTCCCGCCTGGCCCGCGCATCCGCAGTGGCTGGCGAAGTTTAATGCGCTATTAGAATAACAGAGACCCGGCGTCGGGCCACGCATAGCGGATGAACCCGTACCGCGTATTGCAGACCTGGCGCATTCTCGCGCCAGGTCTCATAAAACATCAGTGCTTCTCGATATACATCGTCCGGCTATACGCCACATCTTCCGGGTTATTAATAGGGTAGCCTTTCACCCAGGGCTTAATCAGACGACCATTGGTGTACTGGTAAATTGGCGCGATAGGCGCTTTCTCCATGAGGATTTTCTCCGCCATGTTGTAGTCCGTATTACGCGCTTTCGCCGTGGTTTCCAGCGTTGCCTGGTGGATAATTTTATCGTAGGCCGGGTCGTTGAAACGCGAGATATTACCGCTGTGGGTTGAGGTCAGCAGAGACAGGAAGGTCGACGGCTCGTTGTAATCGCCTACCCATGACGCGCGGATCACATCAAAATTGCCGGTATTACGGCTGTCGATATAGGTTTTCCACTCCTGGTTTTGCAGTTTGACGTCCACACCGAGATTTTTCTTCCACATGGACGCTACCGCAATGGCGATTTTCTGGTGGTTTTCCGAGGTGTTATACAGCAGGGTTAACTTCAGCGGACGCTGAGGACCGTAGCCTGCGGCCTGGAGCAACGTTTTCGCCTGAGCGTTCAGCTCCTGCTGGGACATCTGCTCGAACGGTGAAGGTTCAGGGGTGAAGCCCGCCGTCACGTCAGGGGTGAAATGCCAGGCCGGCTTCTCACCTGTACCTAATACCTTTTCTGCCATAATGCGGCGATCGATAGTCATGCTCAGCGCAAGACGCACCCTGGCATCGGCCGTCGGGCCCTTTTGCGTATTAAATGCGTAGTAATAGGTTCCGAGCTGAGGCGGCGTATACACTTGTCCCGGAATGTCCTTCAGGAGCTTCTGATACATGTTTTTCGGGAACGATTCGGTGATATCAATATCCCCCGCCAGATAGCGCTTAGTGGCGGACGATTCCTGATTAATCGGAATGAAGGTCACTTTTTGCAGGACAGTTTTCGCGTTGTCCCAGTAGTGCGTATTCGGCACGACAACCAGTTTTTCATTCACCACGCGGTCGTTCAGGACGTACGCGCCGTTACCCACCAGGGCGCCCGGACGCGTCCACTCTTTACCGCTTTCAACGTTCGCTTTTTGCACCGGATAGAAAGCAAAGTTCGCCGTCAGGTTGCTAAACCACGGGAGTGGTTTGTCCAGCTGGACGCGTAAGGTTCTGGCATCCACCGCCGTCACGCCCAGGGTATCTGGCGCCGCTTTGCCATCAATGATGGCCTGCGCGTTGTTGATGCCTGCCAGCGCCGCAAACCAGGCAAACGGAGAGGTGGTTTTCGGGTCAACCAGACGCTGCCAGCTGTAGACAAAATCCTGCGCGGTGACGGGCGTACCGTCAGACCATTTCGCGTTATCGCGCAGGGTGAAGGTCCAGATACGGTTATCGTTACTCTGCCAGCGCGTCGCCACGCCGGGGGTCAGCTCCCCTTTCTCGTTCTGATTTACCAGCCCTTCGAAAAGATCGCGAATTACCTGAATCTCGGGTAATCCCACCGCTTTTGCCGGATCGAGCGAAGCCGGCTCGTCTTTAATATGCCTGACCAGCTCCTGTTTTTGCCCCAGTACCGTGCCCTGGGGCACATCAGCAGCGTACGAGAGTGTAGAGAGTCCGCACAGGTACAGTGCAGCGCAAAGACGCGAAACAGGATGCTTCATAAGATCCCCTTTAATGAATTCAGGTAACAAGCAGATGCGTAATTATTTGTTTCGAAACAGAGAAATGCAAATACCTTACGCCTGAATAGTGATTTAAGGCAATTCTTAAGCGTTACGGAAACTATTTGATTAACAGCGAGTTTTGCACAACACTGCCAGTAGAGACTTCTTTATCAGGATTTCGTATGGCAATCACCCGACCACGAGCGGAGCGCGGGGCCTTTCCGCCGGGCGCTGAGCAATATGGCCGCTCATTTTTAGGCGCATCGCTGATCTGGTTCCCGGCGCCCGATGCCGATCGCAGCAGCGGTTTGATCATTGCCGGCACGCACGGAGATGAGAACTCGTCCATCGTAACGCTTTCCTGCGCGCTGCGGACGCTGACGCCTTCATTGCGACGTCACCACGTAATTCTTGCCGTCAATCCGGACGGCTGCCAGCTTGGATTACGGGCGAATGCGAGGGGCGTTGACCTGAACCGTAATTTCCCGGCGGCAAACTGGCGGGCCGGCGAAACGGTTTATCGCTGGAACAGCTCCGCCGAGGAGCGGGACGTGGTGCTGCTGACGGGAGACAAGCCGGGCTCAGAGCCGGAAACGCAGGCGCTGTGCCAGCTTATCCATAAGATCCACCCCGCATGGGTTGTCTCCTTCCACGATCCGCTGGCCTGTATTGAAGACCCGCGTCACTCCGATCTGGGCGCGTGGCTGGCACAGGCTTTCGCCCTGCCGCTCGTCACCAGCGTGGGCTATGAAACACCCGGATCGTTCGGTAGCTGGTGCGCCGATTTGAGCCTGCCCTGCATCACCGCTGAATTCCCGCCGATTTCCTCCGACGAAGCCAGCGAAAAATACTTAAAAGCGATGGTGGAGCTTCTGCGCTGGCAGCCTCAGAGATGAAGCACGCCGCTGGTAAAATTAAGCGCCGGTGAAACGTCAACCGCCAGCCACGTCGGGCCATCCAGATCGGCAAAACGGACCTGATTGACAAGCGGCAGCGCCGCGCCGATCGCCCGGGATGTGCAGAGCATGCATCCCAGCATCAGGGAAAAGCCCTGCGCCTGCGCTTCCGCCGCCAGGGCCAGCGCTTCTGTCAGCCCGCCGGTTTTATCGAGCTTGATATTGACCATCTCATAGCGGCCCTTAAGCGCGCTCAAATTCTCGCGGGTATGGCAACTCTCGTCCGCGCAGACGGGCAGCGGATGGATAAAATTCTTCAGCGCCTCGTCATCCTTCGCTGGTAGAGGCTGCTCCAGCATCGCCACGCCCAGGTCAGCCAGCAGCTGGCATCGGGCGGCAAGCCCCTCGGGATGCCACGACTCGTTGGCGTCAACAATCAGCGTGGCCGAGGGCACCGCCGAGCGAATGGCAACCATCCGCTCGCTGATCAGGCGATCGTCGAGCTTCACTTTTAACAGCGTGGCCCCGGCGTCATAGAGCGCTTTTGCGCTGGCAGCCATCTGCTCCGGCTCACCAATCACGACCGTTTGCGCCGTCACGACGGACTCCGGCAGCGCCACTCCCAGCAAGGACGTCAGCGATTGCTGCTGCTTTGCGGCCTCAAGGCTCCAGAGCGCACAGTCGATAGCATTACGCGCCGCCCCGGCGGGTAAACGCTGCTGTAACGCCTCGCGCGTGAGCCCTTTTTGCAGCTCTGGCAACAGGGTCATGATATGCGCCATCACCGACGCAGGACTTTCTCCATAGCGCGGGTATGGCGTACATTCCCCAACGCCTTTAAACCCCTCTTCTTCGATTTCGACTACGACCACGCTGGCTTCACTTCGACTGCCGCGGGAGATCACAAACGGGGTATGCAATGGCCAGGCTTCTTCATAGACCTTAACGCTTCTCATCACTGACTCCTTGCGGCCCGGAAAGGCGAAAAATTTGGTTTGCCGTGTTATCCGCTGATGGCATACACTAGCCCCGACGTTAACTATATGTAAACAGGAAGATATCTATGTCACAACTCGTTCATTTCCAGGGCAACCCGGTTGCTGTAGCAGGTTCCATTCCGCAGGCTGGCAGCAAAGCGCAGGCATTTACTCTGGTGGCTAAAGATCTGTCTGACGTCACACTGGCTCAGTTTGCGGGCAAACGCAAAGTACTGAACATTTTCCCAAGCATTGATACCGGTGTTTGTGCCGCATCCGTGCGTAAATTCAACCAGCTGGCGACTGAAATGGACAACACCGTTGTGCTGTGCATTTCCGCTGACCTGCCGTTTGCCCAGTCCCGTTTCTGCGGTGCTGAAGGCCTGAGCAACGTCATTACCCTCTCCACCCTGCGCAGCGCAGATTTCCTCGAGAAATACGGCGTCAGCATCGCGGAAGGCCCACTGAAAGGTCTGGCAGCACGTGCCGTACTGGTTCTGGATGAAAACGACACCGTCGTCTTCAGCGAACTGGTTAACGAAATCACCACCGAGCCGGATTACACTGCCGCGCTGGACGTGCTGAAAGCATAATAAGTCCTTAGCATTCTATACAGCTTATTCTCAACCTCGCCGCGGCGGGGTTTTTTATTACCTCAAAGCTGAATCGTTAAAGCATAAATGCACACAAATCACATTAATCATGCAATAATCTAGACAATATGTAACATGAGCGTGATCAGTAACGCATAATAATCGTTAAATTTCCCTATTTTCATCCCCAGTGAAGCGCATCACATTTCCCTTTTTGCCTAAACATTAGATTTGCTTACGAAAGAAAATAATCGTTTCAGCAAAAAGGATAATATATGAAGATTAAATTCGCGTTGACGCTCCTTGCGGTACTGATTTCTGGCCATGCGGTGGCCAAAACCTGGGTGCTGACAAGCGCTGAAAGCAGCGTAGAGAAAGGAAACTGGAAGGTTTCCAGCGATGAGCTGAAAGTTAAAGATCGGACGTTCAGCATTGAGCAAAAAGTCTTACACGGTGGTAAACAGGAAGGCAGCAAAGTCATCATTATTAGCAGCAAAGATGGCCTGACGATTACCCTGAGCCCGACCCGCGGGATGAACCTTCTGCATGTAGAAGGGTTTGGTACCCGACTGGGCTGGAATTCTCCCGTTAAAGAGGTAGTGAACCCGGCTTATATCAATCTTGAAAGCCGCAACGGTCTCGGCTGGCTGGATGGTTTCAACGAGATGATGGTGCGCTGTGGCTACGAATGGACAGGTCACCCTGTCACCGCGGATGGGCAAATTTACACCCTGCACGGCAGGGCCGGTAATACCCCCGTTTCGCAGGTCGAGGTTGAAATCGCGGATGCCGCCCCGCATGAGATCCGCGTTCGGGGTTTGATCAAAGAGAGCACGTTTAAAAAAGCGGATCTGCAAACCATGACCGAACTGCGCTACGTTCCCGGAACCAACCAGTTCAGCCTGCATGATGTTCTGACCAACCATGCGGATTACCCTCATGATTACCAAATCATCTATCACAGCAACTTCGGCACGCCGATCCTTGAAGAAGGCGCGCGTTTCCTTGCGCCGGCGGCGAGCGTGAGCCCATTCAATGATTACGCCAAAGCGGGGGTTAACGACTGGCAAACCTATGCCGGACCGACAAAAGGCTTTGATGAGATGGTCTTTAATATTAAACCGCTCGCCGACAATAACCACGAAACGCTTGCGGCGGTGGTCAATAAAGCCGGAGATAAAGGCGCGTCAATCCAGTTTGATACCCGCCAGCTGCCCGTGCTGACCTTATGGAAGAATACCGACACGCTGAAGCAGGGCTACGTCACGGGCATTGAGCCGGGCACCAGCTACGCCTACCCCGTTACGATTGAACGCGAGCAGAAGCGGGTTAAGCAGCTGCAGCCCGGTGCCAGCGCGCAGTTTGACCTGACCTATACCCTGCTGCACAGCCCGCAGCAGGTGAAAGAGGTCGAAAACAGGATTGCATCGATTCAGGGAGAGACAAAAACAGAAATCGTTAACACGCCGATGGCGAAGGAATAAACGTAAAGTAAAAAGCCTCTTTGCAGAGGCTTTTTTGTTATTCGTCGCCTTTCTTATGATTCAGACCGTACTCGCGCAGCTTGTTGGCGATCGCGGTGTGCGAGACGCCAAGGCGTTTTGCCAGCTTGCGGGTGCTGGGATAGCTGCGGTATAGCTGCGTCAGCACTGAACGCTCAAAACGGCTGGTGATATCGTCCAGCGAACCTTCCATCGCCTCTTCGCCAACAGACACCGTCCCCGCATCGTAATCAGGCAACAGAATATCCTGCGGACGCAGTTCATAGCCTTCCAGCTGGGTCAGCGCACGATAAACGGCGTTTTTGAGCTGGCGAATGTTGCCCGGCCAGCCGTAGCGCATCAGCACCGTGCCGAGATCGGCAGACAGCTTCGGACGCGGCACACCCTGCTCGTCGGCAAAGCGGGCGACAAACAGCTCCGTTAGCGGCATGATGTCCTGCGGACAATCGCGCAGCGGGGGAATATTCAGCGTCAGGACGTTGAGGCGGTAATAGAGATCCTCGCGGAAGATCCCTTTTTGCACCAGCTCAACCAGGTTTTTCTGGGTAGCGCAAATGACGCGCACGTCCACATGCACTTCGTGATCCTCACCGACGCGGCGGAACGTTCCGTCGTTCAGGAAACGCAGCAGCTTTGCCTGCATGCGCGGCGACATTTCGCCGATCTCGTCCAGCAGCACGGAGCCGCCGTTAGCCTGCTCGAAGAACCCTTTCTTGCCTTCCGGCGCGTGGCCAAACAGCTCGCTTTCAACGGCATCTTCCGGAATAGAGGCGCAGTTAAGTGCCAGATAAGGCTTAGCCGCACGCGGGCTCGCCAGATGCACCGCGTGAGCCAGAAGATCTTTCCCGGTGCCGGTGTCCCCGGTAATCAGCAGCGGCGCGGTCAGGTTGGCGAGCTTGCGCGCCTGATCCACCACATGGCGCATTTTCGGGCTGACGGCAATAATCTGGCTAAAGGCGCCAACATCCTGGCTGGAAATGTTCTGCAGCTGGCGACCCATGCGTAACGTCGAGCGCAGCATGATCACCGCCCCGGTCAACACGCGGGTATTCCCTTCCCCTTTCAGATAGACCGGCGTGATCTCCATCAGGAAATTCTGCCCGTTAATCACCACATGCTCGCTAAGCGTGTTCTGCGGATTGCTGTCCAGCCAGCGCTGGAAGTTAAAGCCGGGGATCAGCTGCGCGGCATTATGATTGCTGAGCTTCTCCTGGCTCTGCGCGAAAAGCTGGCAGCTCGCGTGGTTAACGCGCTCAACTTTGCTTTTCAAATCCAGGGAGAGGAACGGCTCTGGCATGGCTTCCAGCAGCGCGCTCAGCGCCAGGTGCTCACGCTCAGAGGGCATCCAAGGAATGGTGCGTACATCCGTAACGCCAGCGATACGGCGGATTTCCGCCATCAGGCTGCTGAAGGTGTTAAATTCAATTTCGGCAAAATTGAGGTAAATTCGCCCGACAGGGTCGATCTCAATGCCACGTAAATCAATGCTACGTAAAACAAGAAGATCGAGTAATTCGCGGGTCAGACCGAGACGGTCTTCACAGAAGACTTCAAGACGCATGGGAAATTCACCGTTTTAAGCCAATAACAGTAAAATGATATGTCAGAACACGGTGATCGGGAAGATGGCTGTCAACAAATATTGACAGCCAGCACGATAAGTGAACAAAACCTCACGGAGCCGGTTTTTTATTGAGCGTCTCTTTGAGCTGGGCGATCAGCTCGCGCCTGAAATCCCCCAGCCGGGGCTTATCGCCGTCAATCCACGGCAGCGGACGGCAGACCTCCATCGCTTTAATCCCCAAACGCGCCGTCAATAATCCCGCGCCGATCCCCTGGGCGGCACGAGCAGAAAGACGCGCCGCCAGATCCTGCGACATCCAGTCCATGCCCACTTCGCGCACCAGTTCACTCGCCCCGGCAAACGCGATATTGAGCAGGACCAGCTTGAACAGCCGGAGTCGACTGTAGTAACCCAGCTCTATGCCGTAAAGGTTCGCGATACGGTTGATCAGACGCAGGTTACGCCAGGCGATAAAGGCCATATCGACCAGCGCCAGCGGGCTGACGGCAATCATCAGGGTGGATTCCGCCGCAGAACGGCTAATCTCGCGCCGCGCCTGGGCATCCAGCACCGGCTGAACCATGTGGGAGTAGAGCGTCACCACTTCCCGGTCATTCTGGGTTTCATGGATGGCGGCATACCAGCGCTGAAGCGCCGGATGCGACTGATCGATTCCGGCCTGGCTGGCCAGCTTTTCACAGAACGCGCGGCCTTTGCCGGTGCCGTGGCTGTGGAGCAGATCCCGCGCTTCATCACGCTCGTGCGCGCGCTGGCGCAAACGCCAGAGCCGCCGCCACTCGGTGGCAACCGACCCGATGCCCGCCCCGACAATCAGCGCGCCCGCGGCACATCCGCCCAGCGCGACCCAGTCCTGAGTTTGCCAGGCATTCATCGTCCACTGCACGCCCTGCCCAACCACGCTTACGCCAAACAGAGCAAGACCGGCGGTGACCATCCTGCGCCACAGGCTGCGCTTTGGACGCAGGGCGGCTTCCACAACCGCCTCTGCCGGACCTTCCTCGACGCCGGGCTCCTCGATCAGGGCCGGGGAAAAGTTATCAGCCTGCGTGCCGCTGAAGGCCTGCGCGGTTTTAAACGCCTCCTGAGGATCCTGCTCAAGCGTTCCGGTAAAGTCTATGCGCGGTTTTAACGGTTCCGTCATCGCAATTTATCTCCAATCAAAAACTCCAGCGCCGCATCCAGACGGATGTGTGGTAATGGCCGATCGACGCTCATTGCCTGCGGGCGGAAGGCTTCAAACTGGAAGCCCTGGTTCTGCCAGAAGGCCTGGCCAGGCAGCCGCGCAGGCACTTCCCCCGGATACACGGTAAGCGGTTCACCGTCGCTGAGCCGGTTCCCGCGTAATGCCGGTATTTTCTCGCCGTTAAGATCTATCAGCCCGCTTTGCGTCGCCTGCACGGACGCAAGCCCAAGGCAATCCATGCCGATCCCTTCGAAGGCGGCGTTTTGCCAGGCGTCCTGCACCAGCTGCTGCAGCAGCGATACCATATTGGCATGCTGGTCGACCGTGACGTGATCGGCCTTTGTGGCCGCAAAGAGCAGTTTGTCGATCACCGGTGAGAACAGACGGCGAAACAGCGTCCGCTGGCCGTAGTGAAAACTTTGCATCAGCTGCGTCAGCGCCAGGCGCATATCGTTGAAGGCCTGCGGCCCGCTGTTGAGCGGCTGCAGACAATCCACCAGCACAATCTGACGGTCAAATCGCAAAAAGTGGTTTTTATAGAATCCCTTGACCACTTTTTCACAGTAGTAATGGTAACGCTCGCGCAGCATCCCGGCGTTAGTGTGCCTGTCGGCCTGCGCCAGCTTCGACTCGCCCACCCCGTCCACGTCCGGCCAGGGGAAGAACTGAAGCGCAGGCGCGCCTGCTAAATCACCCGGCAGGACAAAGCGACCCGGCTGAATGAAGTGCAACCCTTCCTGCTTGCACTGATGCAGATACGCCGTCCAGGCTTCGGCAATGGCCGCCAGACGATTTTCATCGGCCGGTGCAAGCGGGTCCAGGCCTTCGCACAGCTGTCGCCATTTGGCCGACCACCCGGCGCGCTGCCCCTGCAACAACCCCGTCATCTGGCGGGACCAGCTGAGGTAATCCTGCGCCAGCATCGGCAGGTCGAGCAACCATTCACCGGGGTAATCGACGATTTCAAGGTACAGCGTGGAGGTATCCTTGAAATGGCGCATCACGGATTCATTCGAGCGAAAGCGGAGTGCGAGGCGAATTTCACTCACCCCTCGCGTCGGCGTCGGCCACGTGGGCGGATCGCCGTAGAGCTGCGCCAGCCCTTCGTCATAGGTAAAGCGTGGAATACCAAAATCACGCTGAGGGACGCGCTTCACGCCCAGCAGGCGTTCTTCCCGCACCGCGCTAAGCAGCGGCAGACGCGCACCGGCGTGCAGGTTCAGGAGCTGGTTTACCATCGCGGTGATAAACGCCGTCTTACCGCTGCGGCTCAGCCCCGTCACGGCCAGACGCAGATGACGGTCAACGCCACGGTTCACCAGTGAATTGATTTCGTTTTTAAGTCGCTTCATCGCCGTCCTTCGTTGCCTGGAAGCCTTGAATGCATGGCTTCAGAATACAATAAATGGGGACAGATCGTTGATTATCAATTCTTATTTATTGCTATTGCCGTTTTCTCTCCAGTAAGATGAACGGCATTGCTGTCAGTCCGGAGTGAGTAAGGTGTATGTCACCCACCATCTATGATATCGCACGGGTTGCGGGCGTATCGAAATCAACCGTTTCCCGCGTTCTGAATAAACAAACGAATATTTCTCCCGAAGCGCGTGAAAAAGTGCTGAAGGCGATTGACGAATTAAATTATCAGCCCAACAAACTGGCCCGCGCCCTGACCTCTTCAGGCTTCGATGCCATTATGGTTATTTCGACCCGTTCAACCAAAACCACTGCCGGCAATCCTTTTTTCTCCGATGTCCTTCATGCCATTACGGCAAAAGCGGAAGAAGAAGGATTTGACGTTATTTTACAAACGTCAAAAAGCAGCGAAGACGATCTGCTGAAATGCGTGAGTAAAATAAAACAGAAGATGATCAAAGGGATCATTATGCTGAGCTCACCGGCAAATGAATCCTTTTTCACCACGCTGGATGCATATGGCGTACCGGTAGTGGTTATCGGTAAAGTGGAAGGTGAGTATCAAAATATCTATTCCGTCGACACGGATAATTTCCATGACAGCGCCACGCTGACCGAAACTTTTATTAAAAACGGACGCCGTAAAATTGCCTGTCTGCATGCCCCGCTTGATTATCATGTTTCGATCGATCGTCTTGCGGGCTATAAAGCCAGTCTGGAAAAGCACCATATTGCCCTTAACCCGGACTGGATCAGGGATGGCGGTTATACCCATGAGAGTGCGCTTACGGCGGCTCTGGAATTATTGTCTTCACCCACGCCGCCTGATGCAGTATTCGCTACCGACAGCATGAAGTTACTTAGCCTCTATCGCGCAGCGGATGAGTTGAACCTGATGATCCCGGAGCAGGTAGTGATAGCCGGTTACAGTGACCCGATGCTGTCTCTCATTTTAACGCCCGCACCTGGCGGCTTCGATATCCCGACCCGAAAGCTGGGGGAAGAGAGCTGCGATCTTCTTTTCAGGCGTATTGCGGGTCAGCCCGCACCGCAAAAAGTGCTGGTTGACACCCACTTTTTACTGGCGGCCTCGCTGCGCTAAAACCAGGGGTTTAACGCCCCTGGCGTGCCCTCGTTCAGAACGCGTAATTGACCCCAACGCCCGCATAGTGGAAGCGGTCGTTTTTACCCTCGTCATGGTTTTCCCATTCATAGGCGTATTCAAGCGTCATGGATAAACCGTTGTTGAAGTCATAGGCATACTGCATACCCAGGCGGTTGAAATCATGTCCTTCACGCTCAGGATCGTCCTGCCAGTCCCAGTTCGACCAGCGATCGAGCCCCAGTCGGGTGTAAGGCGTTAAGGTCGTCTGGCCCAATGAAATAGGCAGATAGGCGCGAATTTCTTGGGTGGAGAATTCGCCGTTATTACGCGAACCGTTCATATTGAAACCGCGCTCTAAATAGTAATTCACTTTAGCCGCAAAGGTTTCGTTGATGGTCCAGGTAAAGCCCGTTTCGGTTTCGACGCGGCTGTCAGCATAGCCGGTTTTTTCCAGATCGTTGGCAAACTGATACATGGCAAACCAGCCGCTGAAACGCCAGTCATCGGTTAATTTTATATCCCAGTCAGGCTGAACTTTGTAGCGCTGCATATTAGCGCTGCCGTCTCTGGCGCCGTGTTCATCTTTAAAGTGATAGCCATAATTACGGAAGCCGCCGGTCAGACCGAACGTAAAATCATTTGTTCCGATAAAGCGATAGCGTAATTCAAATTCCGGGCGATCAAAATAGGTGCCACGGGTCATGCTGCTATAATCAACCGGCCCCTCCTGATACATCGCCAGAGAAATAGTCCAGGCATCCCAGGTCGCATTAAACCAGACGGAGGGTTCATATAATCCATCTTTATCGTCACCCTGCCCCTCAACGTTTTCGATTTCATACATCGCGCCGATATTAAATTCCCACTGTTTCGCTGTTTCTGATGCTTGTGCACAGCTAACTCCTGCGCACAGCACGAGCGCAGCACTTCTTAGTAGAGTACTCATTTAATTTTCCCTTTATAAGTAACAAACAAAAAAACCGGAAATTTGCATTTCCGGCAAACACCTTTCTTATCTAATAGCCGCTTCGGTTTCAGCGTCGAAGAAATGGCACTTATTCATATCGAACTGGATGTCGATATTATCCCCAGCGGCATAATCATTCGCAGCGCCAGCACGCACAACCAGCTCATGGCCGCCAACGGTGGCGTAAAGCATGAACTCCGCGCCGGTCAGTTCGGCTACGCTGACTTTCGCCGCGATATTCTCACCTCGGCTCTGCAGCGTGAGAATATCTTCCGGGCGGATCCCAAAGAATACGGCTTTGCGCTGATACCCTGCGGCATTCAGTGAAGCGAGCTTGTCCTCTGGAATCTTCAGACGGAGCGTTTCCGTAACAAAATAGCGATCGTCGATAGCGCCGCGAATAAAGTTCATGGCTGGCGATCCAATAAATCCTGCGACAAACATGTTTGCCGGTTCGTTGTACACCTGCTTCGGTGCACCGACCTGCTGAATAATGCCGTCTTTTAAGATCACGATGCGAGTCGCCATGGTCATGGCTTCCGTCTGATCGTGGGTCACGTAAATCATGGTGGTGTTAAGCTTCTGGTGCAGCTTGCTGATTTCAGCCCGCATCTGCACGCGAAGCTTGGCATCGAGGTTGGAGAGCGGTTCATCCATCAGGAACACCCCCGCCTCGCGCACGATCGCCCTGCCCAACGCCACGCGCTGACGCTGGCCGCCGGACAGCGCGCCGGGTTTGCGCTTGAGGTACTCGCGTAATCCGAGGATCTGTGCCGCCCAGTTAACGCGGTCTTCGATAACCGCAGGCGCAATTTTTTGCATCTTCAGGCCAAACGCCATGTTGTCGTAGACCGTCATATGCGGATAAAGCGCATAGTTCTGGAAGACCATCGCAATATCGCGAGACTTGGCGGGCACGTCATTCATGCACACCCCGTCAATAATCAGTTCACCGGCGCTGATCTCCTCCAGACCGGCAATCATTCGCAGCGTGGTGGATTTACCGCAGCCCGAAGGCCCGACGAAGACGATGAACTCCTTGTCTTCGATTTCGAGATTGAAATCCTTAACCACGTGGACCTGGTTATCATAGATTTTCTGAATGTGTTTCAGGGACAGTTGAGCCATTGTTAATTCCTTAGCAATACGTCCGGGATGCCCAAAACTCGATCAGGCATTTCCAGGTCAGTTCCCGCGTTGAATGAAGTTGTAATCCCGCATGGTTCAGGCCAGATCCAATCCCAACCGATAGCATTCCCGCCGCGTTGATCGCCTCAACGCCTGCAGGTGCATCTTCGATACCTATTGCCGCGTCAGGACGCACATTCAGGCCTGCACAGGCGGCGAGGAAGATCTCCGGGTCTGGTTTTGAGCAGCGAATACGGGAAGCATCGACGCAAAAATCGAAGGCCTGATGAATACCAAGCGCGTGCAGGATCCCCGGGGCATTCAGGGAAACGGAGGCGAGCCCAATTTTGACCTTCGCCGCACGGATATCCGCCAGCACGTCGCGAATACCGGGAAGCAGTGAATCCTCCGTCAGCGACGCCAGAGACTGGACATAGAGCGCGTTTTTCTTCGTCGCCAGCGCGAGGCACTGCTCATCGCTAAACGTCCCCTCTTTCCCGCCATGCTTCAGGATGCGCTGAAGGGAATCCATGCGGCTAATGCCCTTCAGCTGTTCGTTAAACACTTCGTCAAAGGTGATGCCGATTTCATCCGCCACTGCACGCCAGGCCAGAAAATGGAGATGTGCGGTATCGGTGATCACACCGTCCAGATCGAATACAACAGCCTTAAGCATCATGGCGCCTCTCCGTGGTAGCGGTCCCATTTTCAGATGCAAGAAAATCCTTATAAGCGCAAATTTTCCGCCCCGATACATGAAGCGTTTTGCCCCACAGCGTCAGCATGGCAGGTGCCGAAGCTTCTATGGTTAACACCTCATTTTCATAGGTGAAGTGCAGCGTTGCGTTCCGCCAGCGCAGAGGGAATGTGAGTTTTTGCCAGTGAGCTGGCAGTTTCGGCGCAAGATGCAACTCCCCTTCTACAATCTGCACACCGGCAAAGCCCTGAATGACGCCGGACCAGATAGCGCCGGTCGCAGCGGCGTGAATTCCATCATCGCAGCTGTGCGGGTCGTCCCCAAGATCAATGGCGACGCCATCGCGCCAAAAGGCGTAGGCACCTTCGGTGTCACCGCAGCGGGCAGTCACAATGCCGTGAATGGCCTTGCTCAGCGAAGAATCATGGATCGTGCGGGGCTCGTAGAACGCCAGATTGGCGGCGCACTGCTGCGGGGTAAACCGCTCCGGCAACAGGTAGGTGAGCATCACCACATCGGCCTGCTTAAGGATCTGCATGTCGTTGACTTCCGAGCGGGAATAATCGAGCAGAATGGTCTGCTTACCCGCTTTGGCTTTGTAGCGGCTCAGATCGATGGCAGGTTTTGCCATAAAGGTATCATCCTGCGGGATCACACTGTCTGAATTGGCCTCCGGCAGCCATAAGCGCGTCAGGAACCGTGTCGCTTTCTGCGTAAAACCTTCATCCTCGCGCCCAAACATCGTCATAAACTGGCGAGCGCAGGCGACGTTGTGCCAGGCCAGATAGTTGGTATAAGCGTTGTTGTTAACATGCTCGGTGTATTCGTCCGGTCCGATAACGTCATGGATTTCGAGACGACCATTGATTTCCGTTGCGCGTCCCATCCAGAACGCAGCGGTTTCCATCAAGAGCGTCAGACCTTCATTCCGCATAAAGGTCTCATCGTGTGTCGCCTGCCAGTAAGCGACGACGGCCCAGGCGATGTCCGCAACGATGTGGTGTTCCGCCAGCGCGGAGGCCACCTTCTGACGCGTGCCGGTTCGGATGTTGATAGCCGCAAATTCCGGCGTCTCTTCCAGCCCGCTGGCGGCGCTTTCCCATGGGAACAACGCGCCGGGCCAGCCGTTGCGACGGGCTTTTTCCCGCGCCCCGGCCAGGTTGAGCCAACGATAGCGCAGCAGACTACGGGCGGTTTGGGGACGCGTGAAGAGATGGAAAGGCAGCAGGAAAATTTCGGTATCCCAGAAGATGTGGCCTTTATACCCCTCGCCCGTCAGTCCTTTGGCGGCGATACTGCTTCGCTCATCATGGGCTGGCGTCATGGCCGTCAAATGCCAGACGGCGTAATCCAGCGCCATCTGATCCTGATGTTCCGTAGAGTCCACCTCCACCCGAGCGTGGCGCCAGACCTCTTGCCAGGCAAACGCCGAACTCTCAAGCAAGGCGTCATAGCCTCTTGCCGCACAGACCTTAAGATCGGCCAGCACGTTGCGGGCGAAAGACGCCTGCGACAGTGCTTTATCACTGCGATGTGCCACCCAGACGATTTTTTCAATCGTGACAGTGTCACCCTTCGCAATCGTTAGCGAATGATGAACGCTGAGACGACGATTTTTGGCGGTGAAACAGCTGTCGCTCTTCGCTGAGAGTTGACAAAACGCCGAAACAACAACTTCAGACGCACGGTCCTGCGTTTCATACACGCCCTGCATGTAATGCTGGTCGAACACTCTGACCGACACTTCATCCAGATGCTGTCTGCCGCTGTTCGTTTGCGTTGCATCAATGCCGGTTTTCAGCACGGCCTGCGTGGCGGCATCAAGCGGTGTGATGGAAAGCTGCATGGCCACTAAGGGTAACTGATCCAGCGACACGAAACGACGACTCTCCAGTCGATAGCGTTTCCCGTCAGGCGAGCGCCAGACGACGCTGCGACGAAGTTCGCCATTGGCAAACGCCAGCTCGCGCTGCCACTCGAGGATTTCGCCTGACAGGAGCGTGAAATTGACGCCATCCAGCTCAACATCAATACCGATGATATCCGGCAGATTGACCAGCTCAGTGGTCTCGTTGCGACCAGCACGATGATACAGACCCGCAAGATACATACCTCTGATTTGCTGGGTGTAATCTTCTTCATGCGCAGCGCGGATACCCATGTAGCCGTTACCGCAAGCCATGATGGAGGCGTATTTATTCAGGCTGTGTGGACAAAACCCCGGGTCGGTTAATACAGACACGTTTAGCATAACGTCACGCTTCCCTCTGTTTCTGCTGATTCATACAGCGCAGCGACGAGCTGCTGGATAACCAGCCCCTGTTCTGCATCAGCGATCATGACGGGCTCTCCCTGCACATGGCGCACGAAGGCATCCATACTGCGCATATGACGCTGGTCGTCAGCTTCTTCACGCTGCGTGAGGGTGACTAAAGTACCGGCTTCGTCGTTGTAGATGTGCGCCGGGAACAGCGTAGCCCCCGCCTTTTCACCGCAGAATGCGACGTTCATGATGGATTGTTCACGGATATTGAGCGCAAACGACGTGTCCAGACGCAGAATGCCACCATTGCAAAATTCAATGGTGCCAAACAGGGCATCTTCAACGGTAAACTGCGTGGGATCCCACGCGCCAAACTGGCCGCTGCTTTTACGGTTTCCCAGCCTCTGGAAGCTGTGTGCCGTCACCTTTTTTACCGCCGGGAACCCCAGCACGTACATCGCGGCATCGAGCATATGGATGCCGATATCAATCAGCGGCCCACCGCCCTGAAGCGTTTTGTTGGTAAAGACGCCCCAGCCGGGAACCCCGCAGCGGCGTAGCGCCTGCGCAGTGGTGTAATAAATTTCTCCCAGCGCCCCCTTCATCACAGCCTCACGCAGCAGTTGCGTATCGAGAGCAAAACGATGGTGAAAATCATACGCCAGCACTTTTCCCGCCTTGCGCGCGGCCATGCGCATCCGATCGGCCTCCTGCGGCGTCATAGCTGGTGGTTTTTCACACATCACATGGCAGCCAGCTTCCAGCGCTGCCATGACGTGCTCGAAATGGAACCGGTTAGGCGAACAGACGCTCACCACATCCGGCTTAACCGCCTCGAGCATGTCTCGCGCATCCTGCCATACCGAGGGAATACCATGACGTTCCGCAAACGCCCGAGCCTGTTCAGGATGGCTGTCCATAACAGCCACCATCTGAACATCACTGCGCGTGGCGTAATACGAGGCATGCACTTTATCCGCGACCTGCCCGGCGCCAATGATGGCGACGCGCAGAGGCGAAGGTGTAGAAGCACTCATCACGCTCGTCATCCTTAGCATTCACGCAAGTAAGTGAGCGAATCCCGGTATGCCTGAGCCGGATCCTCGGCGCGAACACGGCACTCATACACCACGTAACCCTGGTAGTTATCGGCACGCAGCTGATCGAACAGGCTGGCAAAATCGAGGCTGCCGCTGCCCGGCTGGTAGCGATGGTTATCTGCGATGTGCACATGGCCCAGCAGATCGCGGTTCTGATGCAGCGCATCCGTCAGCGAGTCTTCTTCGATGTTCATATGATAGAAATCGCCGATGATCTGCACATGCTTCAGGCCGTTCTCTTCGATGTATCGACGCGCGTCAGCCAGGGTGTTGATCATGTGATCCTGATAGCGGTTCAGCGGTTCCAGGTAGACGGTCGTCCCGGTGCGCGCCGCGACTTCATCCAGCCAGCGCAGGGAGGCGCTAACCGCTTTGCGGTCACCGTCCAGGCTGCGTGGGGAGGTCATTGGCGGCAGTCGGAAGGTAAACATCCCCCACGCGGCAGGCACGATAATGCCCTTGCCACCCACTTCAGCCAGCGCTTCCAGAATACGCTCAATCTGCTGTAATCCGTTCAGACGGCGCTCTTCGATGAAGTCGCCGATCCAGCCATCGTATCCACCGCAGGCCGTCGTCACCGGCAGACCGGTGGCTTTGATGGCCGCTTTAACTTCGTCGAGGTTTTCAACCAGCAGTCGGCCGTCAATTTCGTAGCCATCAAACCCCATCGCTTTGATATACTGGAATTTTTCCATGATGCTGGTCGGGAAAAAGGCCTGGTTTTGTGTTGCGATTTTCATGATTTGCTCTCCTTAGCTTAAAAAGTGACGCCCATTTTGATACTGAGTTCCGGGTGCTGATCGACATACGTCATGTAGCTTTCCGGGCTGGTGGTGAAGGTCACGACCGGGTCGATCAGATCGTCACAATTGAGATAGCCGTTCATCAACAGTTCCCAGCAGGTCTCTTCGATACGCTTGCGGCTCCAGCGCGGGTAGTCCGGGTTTGGTTCGCTGCAGGCGCGGGAGAAGACAATCTTCGCGTTATTGAAATGCGCTTCGCGGCCGAGGTTAAAGCCTTCCGCGAACGGTTTCGCGAAGGCTACGTAGGAGATGGTGCCGCCGTAGGCAAGTCCGCGCAGCGCGGACTGTAGCGCATCCGCAAAGCCGCTGGTTTCGATGATCACGTCCGCGCCCTGCTTGCCGGTCAGCTTTTTGATTTCCAGACCGACATCGGTACCGATTGGATTCAGGCAATGGTCCGCGCCGTGGCGACGAGCGATCTCGCAGCGGCGTTCGATCGGATCAACGCCGATAACCACTGACGCACCGGCTTTTTTGGCCAACTGGATCGCAATCTGCCCGATGGCTCCCAGACCTACCACGACAACAAAGTCGCCCACGCGGACGTTGGCATCACGCACGCCGCTCATGGCGAACTGCGCTGGATCGTAGCAAACGGCGTTCTTCCAGGACGCGCCCTGCGGCATTTTGCGCAGCTTGTAGTTGTTCACCGCGTTGACGATGACTGTTTCCTGCAGCGGGCCGTAGCAGCAGACGCTGTCGCCAATCTGGTATTCAGTGACGTCATCACCGCATTCGATAATGTCGCCAACAATCATGTTGCCAAGCTGGAACTTACCAAATTCGATCCCGCGCGCTGTGCCCTCTTCACGCGGCGTGAACATCTGCCACTCCGCGTTGAATTCTTCATCGATAAACGGACTGGCGGCGCGGAAATCCACCACTTCGGTACCGTGTTTCGGCGCGCCAAAGCGGGCGCGAATTTTCACTTCATGTGCTTCCACAGCACGATCTTCATATTCCACCAGCGCCGCCACGCGTGGCGCTGTCGCTACTAATTTTTTCATGACTGACTCCTTGTTAAAATTGGCCGCCTCAGCCCTTCACGCCACCGGCGGTCAAACCACTTTTAATAAAACGTTCAGACAGGGCATACATGATGACCACCGGAAGCGCCGTCACCAGCGATGCCGCCATCATGCGACCCCAGATATAATCTGGCGTGCTAAAGAGCGTGTTCAGCCCGACCGGCAAGGTAAAATTGCTGGCGCTGGACAGGAAAATGGACGCAAACAGGTAGTCGTTCCACGCCACCATGAAGCAGTAGACAAACACCGATACAAGCCCGGAAATCGCCAGCGGCACGGTGATGCGGAAGATGATTTGCAGGCGGTTCAGGCCGTCCATCATCGCGGCTTCTTCGATTTCGTCCGGGATGGTGTCGAAATAGCTGCGCAGCATGAACACCGCTGTCGGTAACGTTTGGGTCACCATGGTGATAATCAGCGCCAGCTCGGTGTCGTAGATCCCAAGGGCAGTGATGATTTTGAACAGCGGTACCACCAGCAATATTCCGGAGAACATGTAGACGGTGTAAAAACTCGCATTGATCGTCGTGCGGCCCTTAAAACGCAGTTTGGACAAGGCGTAAGCCCCGAGCGTGCCGAGAAACACGGCAATCACCGAGGAGGTCAGCGACACCACCATGCTGTTTCTGAAATAGTCCACAAACGGGAAAATCAGCGGGTTAAAGATGTCGACGTAATGCTGCAGCGTCCACGCCTGCGGCAATATGGTCGGATTAAGCGATATCGCCTCTTTCGCACTCTTAAACGACGTCATTAGCATCACGAAGAACGGGAACAGTGTGATGACCAGAAACACCGCCAGCCCCAGATAAAAACCAATACGGCTCAGTACGCGTTTATTTGTTGCCATTGAGGTTTACCCTTTTTCTGGTCAGCAGAATCACCGCGAAGATGATCACGAACAGCACGACGGAGATCGCCGCAGCTTTACCCAAGTCATTGAAAGCGAATGCCGTTTTGTAGAGGTAAACGCCCAAAATATCGACCTTAGTAGTCAACAGGTAGACATCCGCAAACATGTAGAACATCCAGATAGTGCGGAGCGTCACTACCGTTGCCAGCACCGGCATAATCGCGGGCAGCGTAACGATTCGAAAACGCTGCCAGGCATTCGCGCCGTCCATTTCCGCCGCTTCATACAGTGACTTATCAATGGTCTGCAAAATCGCCAGGAACGAAATGAACGCGTACGGGAAGTAACGCCAGATGGCGAACAGCACCACCAGTACAAAGCTGCTGCCAGGATTGTCGAACCACAGGGGGGCCTGGTCATACAGATGCAGCAGGTCAACGCCCAGATAGTTCACAATGCCGTAGCCGTTGTTGAACATGTATTTCCATGCAAACACCAGCGAAATGGACGGGGTGACGTAGGACAAAATCACCAGTGAACGTGCCGTTTTCCGCAGACGGAATTCACGGTTAAAGAAGATCGCAACCGCCAGCCCCAGCCCCGTGCTGCCGATCACCACCAGCGCGGTGTACCAGAACGTCATCCACAGCGAGTGCCAGAATGCTGCATCACTGAGAATGCGAATGTAATTATCCAGCCCGACAAACACAGCGCTAATGCGCGGGTTAAGCGGCAGACGTAAGAAACTGATTTCAATATTGGAAATCATTGGCCAGGCCACCAGGCCCCCCAGCAAAATCAGGCTGGGGGCCAATAGCAGCATGGCGAAAGGCATATCTGAACGACCAGAAAACAACGTCTTCATAATTTCCTTCCGCAGAGCGCTCCTATCGTTGTGAAATCAGATCGGTCAGACGCTTCTGGCTGTTACTAAGCGTGTTGCTGAGATCTTTTTTCCCCACCGTGACGTTATGCACCATGGAACTGATGATGCCGGACCCGGTAACATCGCCCATGCGTGTGAAGTTTTTGTCGCCCACGGCGCCAAACACCTGCACATTCGGGAACTGCGCAATCAGTTCGTAAGGCAATTGTCCAAACGCTTTAATCACATCGTTGTTTTTCCAGGTATCGGTGCCCACCACCAGCTTGTTCACCGGCAGTGCCGCGCCGGGCGACATCATGACCCAGTCGGTTGCGTTTTGAGCCTGCTCCATCCAGGTCACAAACTTTTCAGCCGCCTGAGTCTCATCTTCGGTTTGACCGGTGGTAATCGTCAGCGACGTGACCATGCCGTAAACGGCAGAAGAGGTTTCTGTTGGGACGACGAAGCCCAGGTTGGCAGGGTTTCCGTCCTGGAATACCGCCGGAAGGATGTAGGTGGAGTACACCGCCATCGGCGCAGAACCGTTCATGAAGGCATCTTTGATCTCCATGACGTCGTTTGAACCCGGCATGGTGGTCGCGGCCAGATCTTTATAAAACGCCAGGGCTTTTGCCATTTCAGGGGTATCGATGTCGACGTTCCCTTTGGCATCAAAAACGTTCGCGCCGCCGGAAAGCGCAAACTGGGAGAATGCCTGCTCCGTCATCACGCTTTCGGCGGTGGGCAGCGCAATGCCGTAATGTTTTTTAGCCGGGTCGTTGAGCCTCTGAGTGGCTTTCAGCAGCTGTTCCCAGTTATGCGGCTCCTGGATACCCGCCGCCGCAAGCGCATCTTTGTGATACCAGACGCCGGATAGCCAGGCGCTGACTGGCACCCCCGTCCAGGCAGAACCGTCTTCCGTACGAACAACACGCAAAATGCCGTCATAGAAGGTGTCCTCGCCTACCGCTTTAATGGCTTCGCCGATAGCTTTGCGATCCAGGAGCTGTTCCTTGTCCATGACTTTCGCGTAGTCATGGCTGACTTCAATCACCTCTGGCAGCGCTCCCGTTCTGGCGAGCGTAATGACCTTGGTGTTGTAGGCATCCTCTTCGACCGGCACCTGTTTCACCGTGATGCCGGGGTTCTCTTTCTCGAACTTTTCGATCAGCTTAGTGATAACCGCCTGACGCTCCTGCTCGACTGACGAGTGCATAAACTCAATAGTGACAGCAGACTTTTTGTCGTCCTTGCAGCCTGATAACAAGGCGCACGAAACGAGTGCTGATATCAGCACAATTCCTGGCATTTTCATTTTTAAGGTCCTTTTTAGTTTTCTTTAATCCACAACACCTGCCATGGATATAGGGTCAGCTTTTTATCTGAAATATCTTCTCCGGCAATCAACTCCGTTCCGGATTGAATATCGGACTTCACCGTTTGAATGCCATCACTGAAATTAAACAACGCTGTTATTTTTTCGCCACAACTCGCCACGCGAACAATTTTTAAAACATGTTCACCTGACGTACTAAAATAAGCCTCACTGTCAGGATGGAATGCTTTTTCCGCCCGGCGCAGCGCGATTAAATGGCTTAACGAGAAATAGACCTGAGAGCGCAGGCTATTTTTATCTTCAAGCATGCTATCAATTTGTCCTGCAGTGTATTTCTCACGATTTATCGCGCGGTTGTATCCGAGGCGTTCAACACCTGCATAATCATTACGCGAGCCGAGAATACTCTGGATATAAACCGCAGGCACACCGGGGAAGCTCAAGAGAACGGCATGCGCCAGAATAAACCGGGCAATCCGTTGGCTGTCAGGACTGTTACGCGTACTTAATGCATCCAGATAGGTCACATTAATTTCATAAGGACTGCGTGTACCATCCGGGTTATTTTTCCAGTTAACCAACGCCCCTTCAGCCTGAAGTTTCTCCACAAGTGAGAGGATTTCCGACTCAGGTAAAATGCCGCGTAACGGATTCAGACCAATCCCGTCATGCGAGGCCAGGAAATTAAACCAGGTGGTTTTCGTTGAAGGCAACTTCAGCGACGCTGCCCACTGGCTCAGCGTCCGGGCGTCCTGACAATGCACCGCATGCAGTACCAGCGGGGGCAAAGAGAACTGATAAACCATCTGCGCTTCATTTTCACCGTCACCGAAGTAAGCAACGTTATCTTTATGCGGAACATTCGTCTCGGTGATAATCACCGTTCCAGGGGCGACAGCCTCGGTAATGGCGCGGAAAAGCTGGATGAGCTGGTGGGTTTGCTCAAGGTGGATGCAGTTTGTTCCGGGTATTTTCCACATGAATCCCACAGCATCCAGACGAATGTATCGCGCCCCTTCAATCAGGTAATGCAGCAGCACATCGACCATCGCGATCAGCACTTGCGGAGAGGCGAAATTGAGATCAACCTGGTCCTCGCTGAAGGTGGTCCACAGGTGGCGCACGCTGCCGTCATGTAGCGTGAAAGGCGTAAGAAGCGGTAAGGCACGCGGACGCGTCACCGCGGATAAGTCTGTTTCAGGATCGACAGAAATAAAGAAATCTTCATAGCCAGGCGTTTGCTTCAGATAATTAGCGAACCATTTGCTTTTGGCCGACATATGGTTGCATACGAAATCAAACATTAAACTAGCTGACTGTTTTAATTCGGCAATGTCTCGCCACGTTCCGGCTTCCGGTGCAACCTCATGATAATCAATAACGGAAAACCCGTCGTCCGAAGACCATGGATAAAAAGGTAAAAGATGAACATGAGAAAAAGAATGAGAAAGCCACTTGTTATAAAAACGTGTAAAAACCGGCAGCGCCTTCTCCCCTTTCGCTGAAAACTGATCGGCATAGGTAATCAGTACAACGTCTTTTTCATCCCAACCCGTTTTACGTTTTTCCGTAATAATAGAAGCAGCCTTTCCAATATTCTCCAGCAGCACATTAAGATTGGATTCAGAAAACGTTTCCCCGTAAACAAGATTAATGAGCTCTTTAATTTTTGCATTCATTTCATTTTCCATGGTAGCGGTCCCACGGAATGGCAATCTACTCCCATGTAAAATATCTGTCAACGGACCAGGGAGGAGAAAAAGGTGTTTGCAAAGCAGCTCAGCGCAATATTGTGAGCTGCCGCAAAGAAAGAACGTGAAAAAGAGGAAATACGGTGAGCCGTCGCCAGTCCCTCACCCGTCAGGGAAAGGACCAGCGCCAGCGGAAATTATTGGGATAAGTAGCGGCGAGAAAGCCGTTTTGCCACCTTTTGCAACAGCGGTTCGAGCGCCACGGCCAGCACCATTCTGACCGGCTTGCGGGCAACGGATTTAATCGCCCAACCCGCCACACCAGCCGGGCCGAACCGTAACGCGGTCAGCAGGACCAGTTTACCTGCGATTTTCAGGGCGGGTTTTACCTTCAGACCGGCCTGTTGCCAGTGTTGTTTCATCTCATCTCTCTCTTAAAGCTGACGAAAGCGACTTCTCAGCGTAAAGGTATCCGACGTGACATAGCGTTCCATTTCCCTTAGCCGCTTCTCACCGGCGGCGAGTTGCTCGTCAACCGCATTGAGAAGATCGCTGCTGGTCGGGGCTCCCTCCGCAGCCAGTTCTCCTTCCGGCATCGGGTCAAGAACAAACGACAGGACGATGTATGCCACCAGGGTAATAAACGCCAGGCCGAAGAAGATCGATAGCACCGCGACCACGCGGACAAGTTTTACCGGGACATCAAGATAGTGAGCCAGCCCGGCGCAAACGCCGCGCACCATGCCCTGCTGTGGAATACGCCACAACTTTTTGTTCAGATTCAGTCCAGACATTAACGGTCCCTCCAGTTTGGATGCTCAGCATCCAGGATGGCTTCCAGCGCCTGAATGCGTTCGCGCATTTTGTTCGCCTCGTCGGAGAGCTGCACCAGACGCTGTTGTTCACTCTGGGAGAGTTCGCCCCGAGAAGAACGGTTGCTGTAGTGCAGCCATAGCCAAATCGGCAAAACGAACAGCACGAAAATTGTCAGGGGAATGGCCAGAAAAAGCGCGCTCATATGTACTCCTTGTCTTATGATGCGGCACGCTCAGGTACCGCAGGAATTATTATTGGTTGTCTTGCTTCATTTTGGCTTTCAGTGCCGCCAGCTGCTCGCTGATTTCATCATCAGCCTTCAGATCGGCGAACTGTTGATCCAGCGACTTCTGCTTGCCGATGCCGTGGCTTTCGGCTTCCGCTTCCATGTGGTCGATACGACGTTCAAACGATTCAAAACGCGCCATCGCTTCATCGAGCTTACCGCTGTCCAGCTGACGACGCACGTCGCGGGAGGAGCTTGCCGCCTGGTGACGCAGGGTCAGCGCCTGCTGACGCGCGCGGGTTTCGCTCAGTTTGTTTTCAAGCTCACCAATCTCTTTCTTCATACGGGTGAGCGTGTCGTCCACCAGCGTCACTTCATGCTCGAGCGTCGCGACCATATCGGCCAGCTTCTGTTTTTCGATCAGCGCCGCACGGGCCAGATCCTCTTTGTCTTTACGCAGCGCCAGTTCCGCTTTTTCCTGCCATTCGTTCAGCTGAGCGGTAGCTTGTTCAATGCGACGCGTAAGCTGTTTTTTCTCCGCCAGCGCGCGGGCGGAGGTTGAACGCACTTCAACCAGCGTGTCTTCCATCTCCTGAATCATCAGACGTACCAGCTTCTGCGGATCTTCCGCTTTCTCAAGCAGTGAGTTGATGTTGGCGTTCACGATGTCGGCAAAACGAGAAAAAATACCCATAATCAAATCCTCATAGTTCTGTTATCGGGCGATGCCCTGCTGTACTAATAATACAAACATCATGCCAAGTTTTTATCTTATTGATTTCAATGAGTCTGATTGATTTTTGCACAGTAAAGTTCTACTCTTACCTGGTGAATATCGCTAAGGAGTGGTTAATTTCATCATGCCTGGATACAAAGACAATTTACTCGGTGAAGCAAACAGTTTTCTTGAAGTGCTGGAACAGGTTTCTCGCCTGGCGCCGCTCAATAAACCGGTGCTGATCATCGGTGAACGCGGAACGGGGAAAGAGCTGATAGCTAACCGTCTGCATTACTTATCCGGGCGCTGGGATGGCCCCTTCATTTCCCTTAACTGCGCGGCGCTGAATGAAAACCTGCTCGACACCGAGCTCTTCGGCCATGAAGCGGGCGCGTTTACCGGTGCCCAGAAACGCCATCCCGGACGCTTTGAGCGCGCCGACGGTGGGACGCTGTTTCTTGATGAACTGGCCACCGCGCCCATGCTGGTACAGGAAAAACTGCTGCGCGTGATTGAGTACGGCGAGCTGGAGCGCGTCGGCGGTAGCCAGCCGCTGCAGGTTAACGTGCGCCTGGTGTGCGCCACTAACGCTAACCTGCCGGAGATGGTGGCGGAGGAGAAATTCCGTGCCGACCTGCTTGACCGCCTGGCCTTTGACGTCGTTCAGCTTCCTCCGCTGCGCGAGCGCAAAAGCGACATTATGCTGCTGGCAGACCAGTTTGCGATTCAGATGTGCCGCGAGCTCGGACTGCCGCTGTTCCCCGGCTTCAGCCATTATGCACAGGAAACGCTGCTGGCTTACCACTGGCCGGGAAATATCCGCGAACTGAAAAACGTCGTGGAGCGCTCCGTCTATCGTCACGGCAGCAGCGAGATGGAGCTGGACAATATTATTATCGATCCTTTTCAGCGCAGCGCGCCGCCGCTACCCGCACCAGCGTCTTCAGACGATGTCCCTACTCTCCCCCTTGATTTACGCCAGTTCCAGAACGACCAGGAGAAACAGCTGCTGGAGCAAAGCCTGAAAACGGCGAAATATAACCAGAAACGGGCGGCTGAACTGCTGGGTCTGACCTACCATCAGTTAAGGGCATTGCTTAAAAAGCATCAAATGCGCTGACAATATCAGCACTTACCTGCAGACATTTTTACGAAGCAGGCGTAAGTGCGATACACTTTGCAGATCGAACCTAAAAACCTTAAAAATTATGCGTCTGGTTTTATCGTCCTTTTTTGCACTCGGTCTGTTTAGCAGCCTGGCCTTTGCCGCGCCCGGGCTAACTCCGCAGCCTGACATTCGTGACAGCGGCTTCGTCTATTGCGTAAGCGGCCAGGTGGATACCTTCAACCCGCAAAAAGCGGGCAGCGGCCTGATCGTGGATACCCTTGCCGCGCAGCTTTATGATCGTCTGCTTGATGTTGATCCTTACACCTATCGTCTTGTGCCTGAGCTTGCGGAAAGCTGGGAAGTGCTGGATAACGGCGCAACCTACCGTTTTCATCTGCGCGATGACGTCGCATTTCAGCGCACGCCGTGGTTTACCCCCACGCGCAAGCTGAACGCAGATGACGTGGTCTTTACCTTCCAGCGCATCTTTAACCGCAACCACCCGTGGCATAACGTTAACGGCAGCAACTTCCCCTATTTCGACAGCCTGCAGTTTGCCGACACCGTCAAGAGCGTGCGCAAGCTGGACAACCGGACGGTTGAATTTACGCTGACGCGCCCGGATGCCTCCTTCCTCTGGCACCTGGCGACCCACTATGCGTCAGTCATGTCCGCTGAATACGCGGCGAACCTGACGAAAAAAGATCGTCAGGAGTTGCTCGATCGTCAGCCGGTCGGCACCGGTCCGTTCCAGCTCGCCGAATACCGCGCCGGGCAATATATTCGTCTGCAGCGTCATGAGCATTTCTGGCGCGGCACCCCGCTGATGCCGCAGGTGGTTGTCGATCTCGGTTCAGGCGGGACAGGACGTCTGTCAAAACTGCTCACCGGGGAGTGCGACGTACTCGCCTGGCCCGCGGCCAGCCAGCTCACCATTTTGCGTGACGATCCGCGCCTGCGCCTGACGTTACGTCCCGGCATGAATATCGCTTATCTGGCCTTTAACACCGATAAGCCGCCGTTGAATAACCCTGCCGTACGTCACGCTCTGGCGCTGGCGATTAACAACCAGCGTTTAATGCAGTCGATCTACTACGGCACGGCGGAAACCGCCGCCTCAATTTTACCGCGCGCCTCGTGGGCCTATGACGGTGAAGCTAAAATTACGGAATACAATCCGGCAAAAGCACGTGAACAGCTGAAGGCGCTGGGGGCGGAAAACCTCACGCTGCAGCTTTGGGTGCCAACCAGCTCCCAGGCGTGGAACCCGAGCCCGCTCAAGACCGCCGAACTGCTGCAGGCAGATATGGCGCAGGTGGGCGTCAAAGTGATCATCGTACCGGTTGAGGGCCGTTTCCAGGAGGCGCGCCTGATGGACATGAATCATGATTTAACCCTGACCGGCTGGGCGACCGACAGTAACGATCCGGACAGCTTCTTCCGGCCGCTGCTGAGCTGTGCGGCGATAAACTCGCAGACCAACTACGCCCACTGGTGTAACCGGGAGTTTGACGCCGTGCTGCAAAAAGCGCTGGCTTCCCAGCAGCTGGCCTCACGCATCGACGCCTATGATGAAGCGCAGAAGATCCTTGCCCAGGAACTGCCGGTGCTGCCGCTGGCCTCCTCCCTGCGCCTTCAGGCCTATCGTTATGATATTAAAGGTCTGGTGCTGAGTCCGTTCGGCAACGCCTCGTTCGCCGGCGTGTCGCGTGAAAAAGAACAAGAGGTGAAAAAACCATGATTATTTTTACCTTACGTCGGCTCCTTTTGCTGCTGGTGACGCTCTTTTTCCTGAACTTTGTCGGCTTCAGCCTGAGCTATTTCACGCCCCACGCCCCGCTCCAGGGGTCGTCCCTGTGGGATGCCTGGCTCTTCTGGTTTAACGGGCTGCTGCACTGGGATTTCGGCGTGTCCAGCATCAACGGACAGCTGATTTCCCAGCAGCTGAAAGAGGTGTTCCCGGCCACGATGGAGCTGTGCATTCTGGCCTTCGGCTTTGCCCTGATGGTTGGCATTCCCGTGGGCATGCTGGCCGGGATCTACCGCAATAAATGGCAGGATAAGTTTATCAGCGCCCTCGCCCTGCTCGGCTTCTCCATCCCGGTATTCTGGCTGGCGCTGCTGCTGACGCTGTTCTTCTCGCTGACGATGGGCTGGCTGCCGGTTTCGGGTCGTTTTGACCTGCTCTATACGGTTAAAACGGTGACCGGTTTTGCCATCATTGACGCGTGGCTGTCCGATTCGGTGTGGCGCCATGAGATGATCGTCAGCGCCCTGCGCCATATGGTATTGCCGGTGCTGACCCTGGCTGTTGCGCCGACAACTGAAGTGATCCGTCTGATGCGCCTGAGCACCATTGAGGTATTTGACCAGAACTACGTCAAAGCCGCCGCCACGCGCGGGTTGTCACGCCTGACCATACTGCGCCGCAACGTCCTGCACAACGCGCTGCCGCCGGTTATTCCGCGTCTGGGATTACAGTTTTCCACCATGCTGACGCTGGCCATGATCACCGAGATGGTCTTTAGCTGGCCTGGCCTGGGGCGATGGCTGATTAACGCCATCCGCCAGCAGGACTACGCCGCTATTTCTGCGGGCGTGATGGTGATTGGTTCGCTGGTGATTATTGTTAACGTGTTGTCCGATATTCTGGGTGCCATGGCCAACCCATTGAAGCATAAGGAATGGTATGCCTTACGATAGCGTATACAGTGAAAAGCGCACGCCCGGTGTGCTGCGCACCGTGTGGCGTAAATTCTATGGTGATACCACGGCAATGATCGGCCTTTACGGCTGTGTCGGCCTGGTGTTGCTTTGCGTCTTTGGCTCGTGGTTTGCACCGTACGGTATTGACCAGCAGTTCCTTGGCTATCAGCTGCTGCCGCCGTCCTGGTCGCGCTACGGCGAAGTCTCTTTCTTCCTGGGAACGGACGACCTTGGACGTGACGTGCTGAGCCGTCTGCTGAGCGGTGCAGCCCCGACGGTGGGCGGCGCATTTGTGGTGACGCTCGCGGCTACGATCTGTGGGCTGGCGCTCGGTATTTTTGCGGGATCCACCCATGGCCTGCGTTCGGCGGTGCTTAACCATATTCTGGATACGCTGCTGTCGATTCCGTCCCTGCTGCTGGCAATCATTGTTGTTGCCTTTGCCGGTCCGCACCTGTCGCATGCCATGTTCGCCGTCTGGCTGGCTATCCTGCCCCGCATCGTTCGCTCGGTTTACAGCATGGTGCATGATGAGCTGGAAAAAGAGTACGTCGTCGCAGCGCGTCTGGACGGCGCGACGACCTTTAACATTCTGTGGTTTGCCGTGCTGCCCAACATCGCCGCCGGGCTGGTCACAGAGATCACCCGCGCCCTGTCGATGGCAATCCTGGACATCGCGGCGCTCGGCTTCCTCGATCTCGGTGCACAGCTGCCGTCGCCCGAATGGGGTGCGATGCTCGGCGACGCGCTGGAGTTAATCTACGTGGCACCGTGGACGGTCATGCTGCCGGGTGCGGCCATTATGGTGAGCGTGCTGCTTATCAACCTGCTGGGCGACGGTATTCGCCGTGCAATTAACGCGGGGGTGCAATAATGCCGCTTCTTGATATTCGCAACCTCACCATCGAATTCAAAACCGGTGAAGGCTGGGTTAAAGCCGTCGATCGCATCAGTATCACCCTTGCGGAGGGTGAAATTCGCGGGCTGGTGGGGGAATCCGGCTCGGGAAAAAGCCTGATTGCCAAAGCTATATGCGGCGTGGCGAAAGACAACTGGCGCGTGACGGCAGACCGTATGCGTTTTGATGATATCGATCTGCTGCGCCTCTCCCCTCGCGAGCGGAGAAAGCTGGTCGGGCATAACGTCTCGATGATTTTCCAGGAGCCGCAGTCCTGTCTCGATCCATCCGAACGCGTGGGTAAACAGCTCATGCAGAACATTCCCGGCTGGACCTATAAAGGCCGCTGGTGGCAACGCGTTGGCTGGCGCAAGCGCCGCGCCATTGAGCTTTTACACCGCGTCGGGATCAAAGATCACAAAGATGCGATGCGCAGCTTCCCTTATGAGCTGACCGACGGCGAATGTCAGAAAGTGATGATTGCCATCGCGCTGGCAAATCAGCCGCGTTTGCTGATTGCGGATGAGCCCACCAACGCGATGGAACCCACCACGCAGGCGCAAATTTTCCGCCTGCTGTCGCGTCTCAACCAGAATAACAACACCACCATTTTGCTGATCAGCCATGACCTGCAAATGCTCAGCAAATGGGCGGATAAAATTGACGTCATGTACTGCGGGCAAACGGTCGAAACCGCGCCGAGTGAAGATCTGATCGGCGCGCCGCATCATCCGTATACGCAGGCGCTTATCCGCGCCATTCCAGATTTCGGCAGCGCGATGCCGCATAAGAGTCGCCTGAATACCCTGCCGGGGGCGATTCCGCTGCTGGAATCCCTGCCGATAGGCTGTCGTCTGGGGCCGCGGTGCCCCTATGCTCAGCGTAAATGTATCGAGACGCCACGCCTGACCGGGGCCAAAAATCATCTTTACGCCTGTCATTTCCCGCTGAACATGGAGAGAGAGTGAAATGGTCGAAACCTTACTGGAAGTCCGCAACCTGAGTAAGACCTTTCGCTACCGCACGGGGCTGTTTCATCGTCAAACTGTCGACGCGGTGAAGCCGCTGAGCTTTACGCTGCGTGAAAAACAGACTCTGGCGATCATCGGCGAGAACGGTTCCGGGAAATCTACCCTGGCGAAAATGCTCGCCGGCATGGTTGAACCCACTGCAGGCGAAGTTTTGATTGACGATCATCCTCTGACGTTCGGCGACTACTCTTTCCGCAGCCAGCGCATCCGCATGATCTTCCAGGATCCGTCTACCTCGCTTAACCCGCGCCAGCGTATTTCGCAGATCCTCGACTTTCCGCTGCGTCTGAACACCGACCTGGAGCCAGAGGCGCGCCGTAAGCGCGTATTTGAAACCCTGCGTATGGTTGGGCTGTTGCCGGATCACGAAAGCTACTACCCGCATATGCTGGCCCCCGGCCAGAAACAGCGCCTGGGACTGGCGCGTGCGTTGATTTTGCGGCCAAAAGTGATCATTGCGGATGAAGCACTTGCCTCGCTGGATATGTCGATGCGCTCGCAGCTGATTAACCTGATGCTGGAATTGCAGGAAAAACAGGGGATTTCGTATATCTACGTTACCCAGCATCTGGGAATGATGAAGCACATCAGCGATCAGGTGATGGTCATGCACCAGGGAGAAGTGGTCGAGCGCGGCAGCACGGCGGATGTGATGGCCTCTCCGCTTCATGAACTGACAAAACGGCTGATTGCCGGTCATTTCGGTGAAGCATTAACCGCCGATGCGTGGAGAAAGGACCGCTAAGCGCGGCGCTCCACAAAAACTACCCCATTAAATTAAGGATTAAATAGCCTGCGTGCGCTATTTAATCCTTTAATTTTTCGTCTCCATCCCTGCTCCATATTTTAAGCAATATCAATCAACAGTTCTTCTCCAGAATATCCGGACATTACGGAGGAGAAGAAATGAACACCGCCACTTACGTTTTAAAATACACAGAGTATCTCATCAGAAAATGCCGCTCATTTTTAATGACGGACCTGCACTTTCATACCGTGAGGCTTAAGAAAACAACCGGGAAAACCCCTGACATTCAGTCACCCACGACGTTGAGTGAAAAAATATGCCATCGTCTGGTTTATGATCATAATAACCTCTACACGATGCTTGCCGATAAACTCGCCGTTCGGGCATACGTTTATTCCAGAACAACGCGCGTGAAAACGGTGCCATTAATTGGTGTTTATACCAGACCATCGCAGATTGATTTTTCTGTACTCCCTGACAAATTCGTCCTTAAGTGCAATCATGACAGCGGCAGCACAATAATATGTACAAATAAAGCGCAATTTAATGTCAGGGAAGCATGTAAAAAGCTGAGCCTTGCGTTAAAGAAAAATCTTTACTACACCACGCGTGAATGGCAGTACAAAAACATTACGCCGAGTATACTTTGCGAGCCGTTTGTCGATCTCTTCGACGATGCTGACAGAAACACAACGCCCGAAATGCTGAGGATCCATTGCTTTCACGGCGTTGCCCACTATATAGAAGCGGATTTTACGGATGATAACGGCAAAGGGTTTATCAACGTTTATGACAGGCACTGGAACTTACAACCCTTCCGGATGGAATATCCGAATACTTCAGCAACTCCTGTCGAACCGCTCTTGTTCCGTCAGGCACTGTTGGCCTCCCAGGAACTGGCGGATGGAATTGACTACTGCCGCGTTGACCTTATGCTAAAACAAGACGAAATCTATTTCAGCGAAATAACCTTAAGTCCGAGACGCGGTAAACTGACGATTACACCGCAGGAATGGGATGCTAAGTTAGGAAAAATATGGCATTTATCGCCGGCAGGCACATTTGACCTGCCGCTGAAGCTCACGAGTCGGGCCAGGTGAGTTTAAATATCGAGTGGTTTTGCGTCGATAAGGTATAGGTAACATCGCCACCATGAGCCAGCATGATGGCTTTTACCACCGACAAGCCCAAGCCACAGCCTTCCGGGTTCACATGTCTGGCGCCATTATCGCGCTGAAAGGGCTGAAACAGAAAATCATGAAACTCTCTGGGGATACCCGGTCCCCCGTCCTGAATAAGGATATAATTGCCTTTATCAGAAACGCCATTTTTCACGATGAGCGTGCGCGAGGTTGAATAGTGTAAGGCATTATCAAATAAAACGGTCAGACACTGATTGATGCGCAATGGATCGAATACGCACTGCTGCTCCCTCAGGTCTGTATTAACGGTAAACGCCTTACGGCTGAACTCGGGCATGAACGTATCGAGTGCGTTCTGTATTGTCCCTTTTAGATCGGTTCTGGACTGGCATAACGTGTATCCCGCCCCGCCATCCGAACTGACAACCCGGAGATCTTCAATCAGGCGGGTTAACCCTTCCGTCTGTTTGAGAAGATTATTAAACAGCACCGGGTCCGGGGTAAAAACGCCGTCAACCAACCCCTGAAGCCGTCCGCGTAAGATCGTGACCGGGGTTCTCAGCTCATGCGCGATAGCGGCATTCCAGGATTTCCTCTGAATATCCAGCGTCTGTAATTTTTCCGCCATTTCATTGAAATCCGTCACCAGGTGATTGATCTCACCCAGCCGGGAACTGGCGCAAAATGCCCTGGCGTCCAGATCACCCTGAGATATCTTTTTCAGGCTGGACGCTACCGCGTTTAGCGGGGTGAGTATCCGTGATGAAAGCTTGACCGTGAAAAAGAGGGCAATAATCATACTGATCGTAGTCGCGGTCCCAATCCATGCCCAATCCCACATCGTCATCTGCTCGTCATCGCCCGCAGCAGGGCCGCCCGGGAGGTGATCCAGAATAAAGGAGTAAAAAAACCAGGAGCCGAGTATGGCGATGGCAATGATCGTAAACGTCAGCAACAGCATATACGTTAAGATCTGACGACTCAGGACAGACTCTTTGTTCATTTCTTTTCCCCAAGCCGGTAACCCATGCCTCTGATGCTCTCGGGAACACCGTAAAGGCCGGCAATCTCCAGTTTTTTACGCAACTTGCTCATGTGGCTGTCGACCGTTCTGTCGAGCGTATCCCCTTCCGGCAGACACGCGTTGAGTAGCTCTTCGCGTGAGCAGACCTTTCGCGGATATCTCACCAGGTATGTGAGCAATTTAAATTCGGTCGTCGTTAATACCGGGGAGACAACCTCTGCCCCCACGGTGACTTCCACGTAGAAGTCATCCGGGTAGACCGTAATAAATGGCGTTCTGAGCGGCTGGGAACCCGCCTGCTGAAGCGCGGGTTTTGTCCTGCGCAGCACCGCCTCAACCCGGGCGACGACTTCAGAAGGGTTGAAGGGTTTGATCACGTAATCATCCGCGCCCAGCCTCAACCCCATGAGCTTATCGACATCCTGATCGAGAGCGGAAACCATAATGACGGGGACAGCGCTTTCCTGACGAAGCGTGGTAAGTACGCTCCAGCCGTCACATACGGGCAGGTGAATGTCCAGCAATATGAGATCCGGTTTATGGAGGCGATTGAGTGCTATGGCCTGTTCGCCCTGCCTGGCTCGGAGCGTTTTCATTCCCGAACGCTCTAAGTAGCTCATCAATATATCGGCGATTTCGTCTTCATCTTCAACAACAAGGATCAGCGTATTTTTGTGCATTTTATCTCCGCGGGTGAAATCCCTTTGAGCTCGCTATCAGATATCTTTAGCACAATAAGACACAGCCTCCGCGAAAAAGTGCCGTGGTCACGAAAATTTCCCGGTTGATTTAAATGCCCGGTTATTTCTCCACATAGCCTACACATTCAGTCAATAAAGACTCGACAATGTCCGCTCATAATCGCTATTGAGGCATAGCCCTTTGTGCATTGCGCGTTGCAAATTACCACTGTTTCTTAAAGATTTTATGAAGTTGGCTGAAATAATGAACATGGAAATTTCTAAATATTTCACTCCTAAAAAACTGGGTATATATTCCCTGTTCCTGCTGCTGTCGTGGGGATTACTTTATACCTGGCTGGTACTGGTACACAGAATGGATGAAAAAGTCGCCTCGACGCTGCTCTCTTCACCCATTATCTATGGCTGCATCGCATTGTCGGTGGTCTCTCTGATAATCCAGAATAAAGCAGGCGCGTTGACTGAGCTACTCGTCGTCGCCTTCTGGCTGATGGTGATTTTTGTTTATCTCCTTATTACGTTCACCGTGCTGTTAAACGCAATGCCCGATATCGAGGATCTGATCTTTTACTACGAGTGTTATTTGATCATTTTCTTTGGTGGAGCCCCGCTGTACCTTATTATGAGAATGATTTGAGCCGTTGCTCCACACAGCCTCCACAAACCGCCCATGTCCGCTAAACAGGCGCGCGGTAGACTCTCCCTCACGCTATTTTGCACAAAAAAACTCACTGAAAAAAATTTGATAAAAATAACCCATAATGATGAACCGTAATAATCTTCGTTATTCTGAACCTGCCGGAGTGATGCACTCGCTAAAAAAACTCGCGATAAGGCACCGGAAAAAACTGGTTGTCACTTTTTTCCTGGTGGTGGCCGAAAACGTGACGTTTTTACTTTATCCCGTTCTGGCTGGCATCGCGATAAATGCCATCCTCGCCGGTGAAACGCTTAACGCCGCGCTGTATGGCCTGATGGTGCTTTGCATGTGGTTCATCGGTGCGGCCAGACGAAGCGTAGACACGCGCACGTTTGCACGCATTTATGCCGGACTCGCGGTTTCCGTCGTCCTGGCACAGCGCAAATATCAGCTTAACCATTCGGCGATCGCCGCCAGGGTAACGCTCTCGCGCGAATATGTGGATTTCTTTGAAATGCACCTTCCCCTGCTTATTACGTCGCTGAGCTCACTTTTTGGTGCCGCCATCATGTTGCTGTTTATTGAGTTTTGGGCCGGCGTCATGTGCTTTGCGATTGTATTTATCCTGCTCGGATTTGTCTCAGGATATGCCCGTAAAAATGAATGGCTGTTCATGCGCCTGAATAATCGGCTGGAAAAAGAAGTGGATTATGTCCATAAGGCGGGCACGGCCACCCTTCACCGACATTACTCCACGCTGGCGCGTTTACGTATCGCATTATCTGACCGCGAAGCGTGGGGTTATTTATGGGTTGGCGTGCTCGTTGCCGCGCTTTTTACGCTGACCATCGTCTGGATGACGCGCTCAACCGGCATCACCGCCGGACATATTTACTCCGTGATGACCTACATGTGGATGTTCGCGACGAGCCTCGATGACGCGCCGCAGCTTCTTGAGAAATTTTCGCAGCTCAGGGATATCGGCAAGCGCGTATCCACTGATGATGAAATTCACGTAACGGGACGTTAATTTAATGCCGCATTTTTTTATTGAACGCCCCGTTTTCGCCTGGGTAGTGGCGCTTTTTATCGTTCTGGCAGGACTCCTGTCTATTCCCCGATTGCCGGTTGCGCAGTATCCGGCAGTGGCGCCGCCTGGAATCATTATTTCCGTCAGTTACCCGGGGGCCAGCCCCGATATCATGAACACGTCGGTGGTATCGTTAATTGAGCGCGAAATCTCTGGCGTAGATAATTTGCTCTACTTTGAATCATCCAGTGACACAACCGGTTCGGCATCGATTACCGTCACGTTTAAACCAGGCACGGACATCAAGCTGGCGCAGATGGATCTGCAAAATCAGATTAAGATCGTCGAGCCTCGTCTACCTCAGGCGGTAAGGCAAAACGGCATCAACGTCGAGGCCGCTAACTCTGGCTTTTTAATGATGGTGGGTCTGAAGTCCGCTACGGGTCAATTTGAGGAAGCCGATTTAAGCGACTATTTTGCCAGAAATGTCAGTGACGAGCTTCGTCGCGTGCCCGGCGTAGGGAAAGTTCAGCTGTTTGGCGGCGAAAAAGCACTGCGCATCTGGTTGGATCCCATGAAGCTCCACGGCTACGGGCTTTCGGTGAGTGATGTTCTTACCGCCGTTGGCCAGCAAAATGCCCTTGTGTCGCCCGGCAAAACGGGAGATGAGCCCGCCTCTGCAGGACAAGGGGTGACGTATCCCATCACCGTGAAGGGACAGCTCTCCTCGGTAGAGGCGTTCAGGAATATCACCCTGAAATCTGACGTATCCGGCGCCCGCCTGAAATTGTCCGACATTGCGCGGATTGAATCTGGCCTGCAAAGCTACGCCTTTGGTATCCGTGAAAATGGGGTTCCTGCGACGGCGGCGGCAATTCAGCTCTCGCCAGGCGCCAACGCAATGAGTACGGCTTCCGGCGTACGGGCGCGCATCGACGAACTTTCCCGGGTGTTACCCGAAGGAATGGCATTTACGATCCCCTTCGATACCGCGCCGTTTGTGAAACTTTCTATCGTGAAGGTTGTTCAGACATTTGTGGAAGCGATGGTCCTGGTCTTCCTGGTTATGCTGCTGTTTCTGCACAAGATACGCTGTACGCTTATCCCGGCGATAGTTGCTCCCGTCGCGCTTCTTGGCACCTTCACGGTGATGTTACTGAGCGGCTACTCCATCAATATTCTGACGATGTTCGGCATGGTGCTGGCGATAGGGATTATCGTTGATGATGCCATCGTGGTCGTAGAAAACGTTGAACGACTGATGGAGGGAAAAAGCCTCTCCCCGCGTGACGCCACGCGGCAAGCCATGCAGGAAATCACCCCGGCGATTATAGGCATCACGCTGGTGCTAACCGCCGTCTTTATCCCCATGGGGTTTGCTGAAGGCTCCGTCGGGATTATCTACCGACAATTTTGTATTTCCATGGCGGTCTCCATACTGCTGTCCGCGTTTCTTGCCCTGACGCTGACGCCTGCCCTGTGCGCAACGCTACTCAAGCCGCATAAGGCAGGAAAGAGCGGAGGCGGAAGGTTCGCGGCCAGGTTTAACGCGCGCTTTCGTTCGCTCACCGCCTGTTACGAAGCCGGGCTGGGTGCCGTTCTGAAGCGAACCGGGCGTATGCTGCTCCTGTACGCTGCGCTTTGTGCTGCGATGTTTCTGGGATTGTCTTCGTTACCGTCGTCCTTTCTGCCGGACGAAGATCAGGGCTATTTTATGTCCTCAATCCAGCTCCCTGCTGATGCCACGATGCAGCGTACCCTCAACGTGGTTAAAAAATTTGAAGAGGAAATTGCGACCCGACCGGATATTGAAAGCAACCTTATGATCCTGGGGTTTGGATTTTCAGGTTCAGGACCAAATTCGGCTATGGCCTTCACCACGCTGAAGGACTGGAAAAATCGGCAGGGCTCGACGGCCCAGAATGAAGCCGACCAGATACAGGCCAGCATGGCGAACGTCTCTGATGCCGTCACGATGAGCCTGCTCCCGCCAGCCATTTCGGATATGGGCACCTCCTCAGGCTTCACCTGGTACGTTCAGGACAGAGCGGGACTGGGCTACGAGGCGTTAAAACGCGCTGCCGACGCGCTGGTCCTGCAGGCCAACCAGCGCCCTGAACTGAGTGACGTATATATAGACGGGCTTCCGGAAGGGACAAGCCTTGCGCTCCAGGTTGACAGAGAAAAAGCGGAAGCGATGGGCGTCTCATTTGATGAAATCAACCAAACGCTCTCCGTCACCCTGGGCTCAAATTACGTCAATGACTATACGAACAACGGCCGCGTTCAGCAGGTGATAGTGCAGGCCGATGCGCCCTACCGAATGCAGCCTGAGCAGATACTGAAATTATCGGTGAAAAACCGGATGGGACAGATGGTGCCGGTATCGACGTTTGCCACGCTTTCCTGGAACGTTGCGCCGCAGCAGTTGACGCGTTATCAGGGATATTCGGCTATTCGCATTACCGGAAATGCGGCGTCGGGAGAATCCAGCGGTACCGCAATGAAGGTTATGGAGAGTTTGTCCAGAAATTTACCTCAGGGCATCGCGGGCGAATGGGCCGGGAGTTCATTGCAGGAGAGAAAATCGGAATCTCAGCTTCCGGGCCTTATCGTCCTGTCGATACTGGTCGTATTTATGGTACTCGCCGCGCTGTATGAGAGCTGGTCTATTCCTTTTGCGGTCATGCTGGTCGTTCCGCTGGGTCTTCTCGGCGCGGTGATCGCGGTGTCCGTTGCCGGCATGACGAATGACGTTTTCTTCAAGGTCGGCCTGATTACGCTTATCGGCCTTTCGGCCAAGAACGCCATTCTGATTGTTGAATTTGCCAGGCAGCTCCATCGCGAAGGGCAGCCCCTGCTGGCGGCAACCGTTCATGCCGCCAGCCAGCGCCTGCGTCCCATTCTGATGACGTCGTTAGCCTTCACCTTAGGGGTTGTTCCCTTGATGCTGGCCCGTGGGGCGAGCGACAGTACGCAGCATGCCATCGGTACCGGCGTATTTGGCGGCATGATTAGCGGTACGCTTCTCGCCATTTTCTTCGTACCGGTTTTCTTTATCGTCATCGCGCGCTTCATCGACAACCTCAGGAAAGCGTGAATACCCTCGCGGGATCGCGCTTCCTCGCTGGTTGGATGAGGTGAAGCTGTTGCCGGGTGATATACTGGACGAATGCTGAAATTTTGAGCCCCCGCGAGTCCGCGGTGCATTCTTCGGGGCAGGTGTCTTCGGAGAACAGCGAGAAATATCGTGACACAAGGGGCTGTGAGTGGGCTATAATTTCGAGCTAATTTCGAATGATTTTGAAATACTGCCTGTAACGCCATGAATTACAAGGCAAAATTAGCAATGAATATAAGGATTAAAGCTATGGGTTTTCTTTCCGGTAAGCGCATTCTGGTGACTGGCGTTGCCAGCAAACTGTCCATCGCATACGGCATCGCACAGGCAATGCATCGCGAAGGCGCTGAGCTGGCGTTCACCTACCAGAACGACAAGCTGAAAGGCCGTGTTGAAGAGTTTGCCGCGCAGCTGGGTTCCAGCATTGTTCTGGAATGTGACGTTGCACAAGACGAAAGCATCGACGGCATGTTTGCTGAACTGGCAAAAGCATGGCCGAAATTCGACGGTTTCGTTCACTCCATTGGCTTCGCTCCTGGCGACCAGCTGGACGGCGACTACGTGAACGCGGTTACCCGTGATGGCTTCAAAATCGCTCACGACATCAGCTCCTACAGCTTCGTTGCGATGGCGAAATCCTGCCGCGCGATGCTGAACCCGGGCGCAGCCCTGCTGACTCTGTCCTACCTGGGCGCTGAGCGTGCTATCCCTAACTACAACGTTATGGGCCTGGCGAAAGCATCTCTGGAAGCCAACGTACGCTACATGGCGAACGCAATGGGTCCTGAAGGCGTGCGCGTTAACGCCATCTCTGCAGGTCCTATCCGCACCCTGGCAGCTTCCGGTATTAAAGATTTCCGTAAAATGCTGGCACACTGCGAAGCGGTTACCCCGATTCGTCGTACCGTTACCATTGAAGATGTGGGTAACTCTGCAGCATTCCTGTGCTCTGACCTTTCCGCTGGTATCTCCGGCGAAGTGGTTCACGTTGACGGCGGCTTCAACATCGCTGCAATGAACGAGCTGGAAATTAAATAAGCTGTGACTCTCTTCCCGCACGGGAAGAGAGTTTTACCCCCGCACCACCCCTTCGTTATTCCGTTCTGCTATTTGTTATCACCTAACAATATTTTTCCCTTTATCTGCCTTACGCCAGGATATTGATCGCCATTTTGAGATCAAGGAACGCACATGGAACAACGCCGTTTTTCCGGCAAAGGCCACTGGTATCACGAGACCCAGTCGAACCACGCGCAGACAGATGTTCTGCCTCTGGTGCCCGAAGCCGCTAACGTCGACGATCGTTTTTTGCTCGATTTAGCCCTGCCTGATGAGATTGTCGCCGCCTGTTCTGGCTGGCTTACCCCTGCCAGAGCCTTATGCCACCAGCTGTTTCCGCTCTCAATTCCCGTGAACCGCCTGCATACTCTCAGCGCCTACGATCGGCTCAGCACCGCGCTAACGGTCGCACAGTCCTGTGGCGTTCAGCGGCTCTGTAATCATTACGCCGCCCTCCTCGCCCCGCTTCCCGGCCCGGACTCCTCGCGTGAAAGCAACCGACGTCTGGCGCAAATTACGCAGTATGCCCGCCAGCTCGCCAGCTCCCCTGATGTCATTGATGATAAAGCGCAGAACCAGCTTGATGAGGTTGGCCTGTCAATATATGACATTGTGGTGATTAACCAGATTATCGGGTTTATTGGTTTTCAGGCGCGCGTGGTCGCGGTTTTTCAGGCGCTGTTAGGACACCCCGTTCGCTGGTTGCCAGGCCATCATATTCAGCCGCACACGCTGCCCGCGAGCCATGCCGCCTGGGTGCCGCTTTTGCCCGTCGTTGAGCTGCGCTATGCGAGTACGCATCAGCTTGAGTCGCTGTCTCGCTGGCAGGCAGAACCCGCGCTGGAAGCGCTGACGCCGGTCCTTTGCCACGAGCCGTCGCTGCTCGACCTGACCGGAGAAATCCTGTTAAACACCCGCGAAGCGATCCCGCTTACGTCCCCCGCACTTTCGGCGGCGGTCGAACTGCTGACGCGCTCTCCGGACCGCTTCAGCGCCGCGCAGTTTACCCCTCTCACGGATCAAGGACTCCCCGGCGAACATGCCATCATGCTGCTTACCCGAAGCGCGTTTGATGGCTGGCTCAATCGTTTGAAAGTCGCGTTTGGTAAAGAGGAATAACCATACTAATTACCCAAAGAGCGCTTGCTGAGACAGTGAGAATCGCGTAAAACTGTCAGCCGCTCAATGGCTACGAAAATAGAACATTATGTTTCAGGACAACCCGCTGCTAGCGCAGCTTAAACAGCAACTGCATTCCCAGACGCCGCGTGCAGAAGGGGTCGTAAAAGCCACGGAAAAGGGCTTTGGCTTCCTTGAGGTTGACGCGCAGAAAAGCTACTTCATTCCGCCTCCGCAGATGAAGAAAGTGATGCATGGCGATCGCGTCATGGCCGTCATTCATACCGAGAAGGACCGCGAGTCTGCCGAGCCGGAAGAACTGATCGAACCGTTCCTGACCCGTTTTGTGGGTAAGGTGCAGAGAAAAGACGATCGTCTTGCTATCGTGCCGGATCATCCCCTGCTGAAAGATGCCATTCCCTGCCGCGCCGCCCGTGGCGTTGAGCATGATTTTAAAGAAGGTGACTGGGCCGTAGCAGAAATGCGCCGTCATCCTCTGAAAGGCGATCGCGGTTTTTATGCTGAGCTGACCCAGTTCATCACCTTTGGCGCCGACCATTTCGTACCATGGTGGGTCACGCTGGCACGCCATAATCTTGAAAAAGAAGCGCCGAACGGCGTAGCGACCGAAATGCAGGACGAAGGTATGACGCGCCGCGATCTCACCGCATTGGAGTTTGTCACCATCGACAGCGCCAGCACGGAAGATATGGATGACGCGCTGTACGCTGAAGAAGGCACCGATGGCAAACTCCATCTGACCGTCGCCATTGCCGATCCAACCGCCTGGATTGCCGAAGGCAGCAAGCTGGATGACGCCGCGAAAATCCGTGCGTTCACCAACTATCTGCCGGGCTTCAACATTCCGATGCTGCCGCGCGAATTGTCAGACGATCTCTGCTCGCTGCGTCCAAATGAAGTGCGCCCGGTCCTTGCCTGCCGCATGACTATCGCCGCAGATGGCGCGATTGAAGACGATATCGAGTTCTTTGCCGCCACCATCGAATCGAAAGCCAAGCTGGCCTACGATAACGTCTCCGACTGGCTTGAAAATACCGGTAGCTGGAAACCTGAATCAGACGCCATTGCCGCGCAAATCCGTCTGCTGCATCGCATCTGCCTCAACCGCGGCGAGTGGCGTAAAACCCATGCGCTGGTGTTCAAAGACCGCCCGGATTATCGCTTTGTTCTGGGCGAGAAAGGCGAAGTGCTGGACATTGTGGCCGAACCGCGACGCATTGCGAACCGCATCGTTGAAGAGGCGATGATTTCTGCCAACATCTGTGCCGCACGCGTGCTGCGCGACAAGCTGGGCTTTGGCATTTACAACGTCCACACCGGTTTTGATCCGGCGAATACCGAAGCGCTGGCGGCCCTGCTGAAGACTCACGATGTGCACGTTGATCCGGAAGAAGTGCTGACGCTTCCGGGCTTCTGCAAGCTTCGCCGCGAACTGGACGCGCAGCCGTCGGGTTTCCTGGACAGCCGCATTCGTCGCTTCCAGTCCTTCGCTGAAATCAGCACCGAACCTGGCCCGCACTTTGGTCTTGGCCTCGAAGCTTACGCCACCTGGACATCGCCGATCCGTAAGTATGGCGATATGGTCAACCACCGTCTGCTGAAAGCGATTATCAAAGGTGAAACCATTGCCCGTCCTCAGGAGGACACCACGCTGCAGATGGCCGATCGTCGCCGCCTGAACCGCATGGCGGAACGTGACGTTGGAGACTGGCTGTACGCACGCTTCCTGCAGGATAAAGCCGGTACGGATACCCGTTTCGCCGCAGAGATCATTGATATCAGCCGCGGAGGTATGCGCGTCCGCCTGGTCGATAACGGTGCTGTCGCGTTTATTCCTGCGCCGTTCCTGCACGCGGTTCGTGACGAAATGGTCTGTAGCCAGGAAAACGGTACCGTGCAAATTAAAGGTGAAACAGTTTACAAAGTCACCGACGTGATTGACGTCACTATCGCCGAAGTTCGCATGGAAACCCGCAGTATTATCGCGCGCCCTGTCGCCTGATAACCGGTTCAATTGTCGGCCATTTCCTTTCCGGAAGGGCCGACAATTTTTCTTTTTATCCCCGCCACAAAATCATTATTTTTCCTTACTATTTTCAGTATCTCTTCGCCCAAAACCGCCATAATTATCTACAGTAAAAGAGTTTTGTTATATTCGGTTACGTGAATTTCTATACGCTCAGTATCCTTTTTCACCTGACTCGTTTTATTATAAGAAAGCAGGGAAAAACAACAGGTTCACTTCGGTTTTGCCGCTGTTTCTCAACGGAAAAGTCGACAGCAAATGAATAATTTGTGCGCTAATGAACAGCTGCGGGAGAAAACATGATGGACGATCTGGAGCAGAATTTGCTGTTTCGCTACATGGGGACTCACAGCCCGTGGTGGCGCCTGTCAGCTGACAGCAACGCTCTGCACCTTTCCACCAGCGAAAATGCCGATGTCACTCAGGTCGTGGCGCTGGACGATGATCAGGCCGATCTCATCCGTCATTTAACCGTTATTACCTCCAGCATTTCCATGTCGCTCTCCCTGTACGGGGAGGATGTCCCGGTTCATCTTGTGGGCCGTAAAATTACCCGCAACGAGTGGGCAGGCACCGCTTCCGCCTGGAACGATACGCCCTCCGTGGCGCGCGATCTGGCTCAGGGGCTCTCTTTTGCGGAACAGGTTGTCTCAGAGGCCAACTCCGTCATTGTTATCCTCGACCAGCACGGCAATATTCAGCGTTTTAACCGGCTTAGCGAAGAGTACACCGGCCTGAAAGAGCAAGAAGTCATTGGTCAGAACGTATTTAAGCTGTTTATGAGCCGCAGCGAAGCGGCAGCCTCAAAGCGCAATATTACCGGTTTTTTTCGCAACGGCAGCTCCTACGAAGTCGAACGCTGGATCAAAACGCGTAAAGGGCAGCGGCTGTTTCTGTTCAGAAACAAATTCGTTCACAGCGGCAGCGGTAAAAATGAAATTTTCCTCATCTGTTCCGGGACCGATATTACCGAGGAGCGCCGCGCTCAGGAGCGGCTGCGCGTGCTGGCCAATACCGATACCATCACCGGCCTGCCAAACCGCAATGCGATCCACGATCTGATTTCTGACGCCATCGACAACCGCGGCGACACGCAGGTGGGCGTGGTGTATCTCGATCTGGATAACTTTAAAAAGGTCAACGACGCTTACGGGCATATGTTTGGCGATCAGCTATTGCAGGCTGTCGCCCTCGCCATCTTGAGCTGCCTGGATGAAGAACAGGTGCTGGCGCGTCTTGGCGGCGATGAGTTTATCGTCATGGCCACCAATACCTCTCAGGGCTCTCTGGAGGCGATGGCGTCGCGCATTTTAACCCGTCTGCGCCAGCCGTTCAGAATCGGTCTGATTGAAATTTATACCGGTTGCTCACTGGGTATCGCCCTCGCCCCGCAGCATGGGAACGACCGGGAAAGCGTGATTCGTAACGCCGATACCGCCATGTACACCGCCAAAGAGAACGGACGGGGCAAGTTCTGCGTCTTCTCACCCGAGATGAACCAGCGCGTATTTGAGTATCTCTGGCTGGATACCAACCTGCGTAAGGCCCTGGATAACGATCAGCTTCTGATCCACTATCAGCCGAAAATAACCTGGCGCGGGGAAGTCAGAAGCCTTGAAGCACTGGTCCGCTGGCAATCTCCAGAAAGAGGATTGATCCCGCCGCTGGAGTTTATCTCTTATGCCGAGGAGTCGGGGTTGATTGTGCCGCTGGGCCGCTGGGTGATGCTCGATGTGGTTCGCCAGGTGGCAAAATGGCGCGATAAGGGAATAAACCTGCGCGTGGCGGTGAACGTCTCAGCACGCCAGCTGGCCGACCAGACTATTTTCAGTGACTTAAAGCAGGCGCTGAAGGATCTGAATTTTGAATACTGCCCTGTCGACGTTGAATTAACCGAAAGCTGTCTTATCGAGAATGAAGAGTTGGCGCTGTCCGTGATCCAGCAGTTCAGCCGGCTCGGGGCGCAAATTCATCTGGATGATTTCGGCACCGGCTATTCTTCCCTCTCACAGCTGGCCCGCTTCCCTATCGACGCCATTAAGCTCGATCAATCGTTTGTCAGGGATATTCATAAGCAATCTATTTCACAGTCACTGGTGCGCGCTATCGTCGCGGTAGCGCAGGCGTTAAACCTGCAGGTGATTGCCGAAGGGGTCGAAAATGCGAAAGAAGACGCCTTTCTGACCAAGAACGGCGTCAACGAACGGCAGGGTTTTCTGTTTGCTAAGCCGATGCCCGCTGCCGCTTTCGAGCGATGGCTAAAACGATATCAAGCGCGAAATCAACGTTAACTGGCTTTACGCAGGCCCGCCGCATGATGGCGGCTTTGCAGCGTAACCAGACGCTCCATGTAGGCGATATCTTTCGGCTCCAGGCAGAAAGCGGCATCAACCCAGTCTTCCGTGATGTCCATCAGTTCACTGCGAGGCAATTGCAGAACGCGCGTACGGGCGCGCAGCATCGCCCTGACGCCATTCAGTTTTGGCCGCAGCGTATCGATGAAGGTTCGGGTGGAGACATAGCTTTGTCCGGGTTCAAACAGGACATCCACCAGCCCGTGCTGTTCGTACCATTCAGCCGTATGGGATTCCCCTTTGTAGATAAGCTCTTCCGCCAGCTTCATGCCTGAACGGCGTGCAACCAGGGAATATCCTCCCATACCTGGAAACAGGTTGAAGGCAATCTCCGGGAAACCTAAACGGGCATCGCGCTGAGCCAGGACGAAATGGTGCGCCAGAGCGGCCTCAAACCCGCCCCCTAACGCACTGCCTTCTACCATTGCCAGAGTGATGGCTCCCGTATCAAACCCCCGCGAGGCCGCATGGACGCAATCAACGCAGGCGCGAGCGTACGCCCGTAACGCTTCCCGACGTCCGTTCTGAATGCACTCGACGAAGAACTGTAAATCCCCACCGGCATTGTACATCTCGGGAACCAGCGATCCGGTTACCCAAAAATCAACCGTAAACCCAGACTGGCGAACCAGCCATGAAAAGTTCATGATCTCCTCTATTAACGCATGGTTAAAGCAAGGACGTGGCTGAGCCCGCAGCATCATCCAGACCGTGTGACGCTCCGCCTCGTAATACCCTGACAGCTGCGTAAACCGTTCAGTATCGGTAAACAGTGTGCAGCCAGGCTGATTGATAACTGTCATAGTCTAATTCCTCTTATAAAAAAGCGCCTTGCGCGCAGTTTTAGACTAATCCACTCATTAAGCCTGCTGCATGAGGGGGAATAAATTTATCACTTACGTTTATGTAATTTAGTTATTGCATTTTTTCCCTTCTCTTTTGATTCTATTTTCTGCATCATTGAAAATATTAACTTTTCGCACCTGGGGTGAGATTATGTCGACTATTGACGCACAAGCTGTAGCACAACGAATTGATACCGTGCTGGATATCCTGGTGGCGGGCGATTATCACTCTGCTATCCGTAATCTCGAGATCCTGAAGTCTGAACTTCTTGCTCAGAATGGTGCTGACAATGCGCCTGAAAACAGACAGCCAAAAGCGCCGTGGGAAGTTTAATCCCACCGTCTCCGACCTCGTTTCGCTTTATTAAATGGATGCTATGAATTCCCGACAACAACTCATTTTGCAGATGGTCATCGATCAGGGACGCGTAAGCGTAGTCGATCTCGCTAAAACCACTGGCGTTTCTGAAGTCACCATCCGTCAGGATCTTAATCTGCTGGAAAAACAGAGCTACCTGCGTCGCGCGCACGGATATGCTGTCCCGCTGGACAGTGATGACGTTGAGACGCGCATGATGAATAACTACGCGCTCAAACGTGAACTGGCGGAATTTGCCGCGTCACTGGTGAACAACGGCGAGACCGTCTTTATTGAAAACGGCAGCAGTAATGCCCTGCTCGCGCGCACGCTTGCCGATCAAAAAGACGTCACCATCATCACCGTCAGCAGCTATATCGCGCATTTGCTCAAAGAGACGCGCTGCGAGGTGATTCTGCTGGGCGGTATTTACCAGAAAAAAAGTGAAAGCATGGTTGGCCCGCTGACCCGTCAGTATGTTCAGCAGGTTCATTTCAGCAAGGCCTTTATCGGGATTGACGGCTGGCAGCCGGAGACTGGTTTTACCGGCCGGGATATGATGCGCTCTGACGTGGTGAATGCCGTGCTGGAAAAAGAGTGTGAAGCCATTGTGCTGACCGACAGCTCTAAGTTTGGCGCCGTTCACCCATACACGATGGGCCCGGTTTCACGCTTTAGCCGCGTGATTACCGATGAACGGTTGAGCGACGCGCACCGTAATAAACTGGAAGATGACGGGCTGATCGTCAATATTATTAAAACGACCGCCTGAGTTCCCTCCGCGCCCGAATTTCGGGCGCATACGCCCCTTCTTTCTCTGAGATGATTCCTGGTACTTCTTTAAGAGTTTTTACCTGTTTAAGATGCATCAAAGTCGTAAAATTAATGTTAGCGATATAACAGGAAGTGACTATCACCTGCGTGATTACGTAACGCCTGCGCGACCAGCTTTCACGGAGAACAGAATTAAGTATTCGATTCGTCTATACTTAACGTGTACCTCTTTCCGTGAATCGATAATTCAGGAGAAAGTATTATGACCTTAACCAGCAAAAAATTAGCCGCCGCTGTTCTGGCAATCACTGTAGCAATGTCCCTGAGCGCGTGCTCTAACTGGTCTAAACGTGACCGTAACACCGCTATTGGTGCCGGTGCCGGTGCTCTCGGTGGTGCAGTATTAACGGATGGTAGTACGCTGGGTACATTAGGTGGCGCTGCTGTCGGTGGTATTATCGGTCACCAGGTTGGCAAATAATTATTATCTAAGCCTTCCCCGGCATTGCGATATTTGAACGCATTTCAGGTCTGACATACGCACGTATATAACACGAGCCACGGCATTTGCCGTGGCTCATTTATTTTAACCGCCTGCCAGTTTGACTTTCATACCTTTGGCTTCCAGCAGAGATTTTATTAAATCGCGCTTATCTCCCTGGATTTCAATAATGCCATCTTTCACGGCGCCGCCGCAGCCACATTTCTTTTTCAACTCGGCCGCCAGCTTTGCCAGTTCAGCATCATCCAGGTCAATGCCGGAGATAAGGCAAACCCCTTTCCCTTTTCGTCCACTGGTCTGGCGCTGGATCCGAACGATGCCGTCCCCCTTAGGACGTTCCACTTTCGCTTTCGGCTCGTCTATACGCCCGCTGTCGGTTGAATAGACCAGACGGCTGTTGGAATCGGTCATTAGGCCCCCTTTTTCAGCGATGCGTTAATAGCCTTAAGCGTCTCTGCCGGGTTGGCAGACTGCGTCACCGGACGCCCGATGACCATGTAGTCAACGCCAGCAGCCAGCGCCTGCTCAGGCGTCATAATGCGGCGCTGATCGCCCACTTCGCTGCCTGCAGGACGAATCCCCGGCGTAACCAGTTTAAAATCCTGGCCCAGCACTGATTTGAAACGTACCGCTTCCTGCGCGGAGCAGACGACGCCATCCAGGCCGCAATGCTGCGTCAGACGCGCGAGACGTTCGGCATGCTCGGCGGGTGACAACGTCACGCCCAGGTCGCGCAGATCGTTTTCGTCCATACTGGTCAGAACGGTGACCGCAATCAGCAACGGTGCATCTTTACCGAAAGGCAGGAGCGCCTCACGGGCGGCCGTCATCATTCTTGCCCCACCCGATGCATGGACGTTGACCATCCATACGCCCAGCTCTGCGGCTGCGGCAACGGCGTGCGCCGTGGTATTCGGGATATCATGGAATTTCAGGTCGAGGAAAACGTCAAAGCCGCGCTGCTGCAGATCGCGAACGATTTGCGGTCCAAACAGCGTGAACATCTCTTTGCCAACTTTCAGACGGCAGTCGCGAGGGTCGATGCCGTCGACAAACGCCAGCGCAGCGTCACGCTTATTGTAATCAAGCGCAACAACAACAGGAGAATCCGTAATTACGCGGGAAGTGGAGGATGTAACAGACGTCATAACCAGCCCTTTTCGTCTATGGGCGCGCAGCGGCGCGGAACAGATAAACGGCCAGCATTCTACCTGCCGACGCCGCAAATTGACAGGATCCATTTACGCGCCTGCCAGGCCGGCAAACCGCACGGAGTTAAGGATACGGGAAAAACGATCAGTATGTTGTAACTAAAATGAGATGTTTTAAAAAAATTACTGCCCGTCCAGACCACGGATTGGCTTGATGGTGGACCAGGCGCGGCAGGACGGACAGTGCCAGTAGAGCGTATAAGCGGTAAAACCGCATTTCTGGCAACGGTAGCGCGGCTTGCTGCGCACCTGTTCGCCAACCATGTCGCGCAGCACCATCAGGCTCTCTTTGGCGCGCCCTTCTTCAGCGTCGTTCAGGTGGTAATCCATCAGCTTATGGAACACCCGCATGGTCGGATGGCGCTGTAGCTGACGCGTAATATAAACCTGCGCGGTGTCGCTTCCCTCATACTGCTCAACGACGTCTGAAAGCATCAGTTCAGCGGTGGCACCGGTATTTTCTTCCACGCAGCGACGCAGGAAAGCTACCCACTCTTCCTGCTTGTCGAGCTGTTGATAGCAGGTTTGCAGCATTTCCAGCGTTTCACTGACCAGCTCTTTGTCCTGGTCAATAACCCGCAGCAGGCTTTCAACGGCTTTGGCGTAGTCGCCACTCGCCATAAAGACGCGCCCCATCATGATGGAGATTCGCGCGCTGTTGCGGTCCGCGGCGGCGCCTTTCTTCAGCAGCGCCATGGCTTTATCCATGTCGTCGTTGCCCATCTGCTGAAGCGCAAGCTCACAGTAGAAATGGGCGATCTCAACGCGCTGCTTATCTTTACCCAGCTTCACCAGACGTTCAGCGGTATCAATGGCTTTCTGCCAGTCGCTGGTGGCCTGATAAATCTGCAGGAGCTGCTGCAGCGCGCCGATGCGGAAATCTGTTTCATCGACCAGCTGCGCGAACATATCTTCAGCGCGATCGTACAACCCTGCGGCCATGTAATCCCGCCCCAGCTGTTGTACCGCAAGGAGACGTTGATCGTAGGTCAGCGAGGCGCTTTCCATCAGAGTCTGGTGAATACGAATGGCGCGATCGACCTCGCCGCGCGAGCGGAACAGGTTGCCCAGGGTGAGATGCGCTTCAACCGTCCCCGTATCCTCTTTCAGCATATCGAGGAACAGGTCTACCGCTTTGTCCTGCTGATTGCTCAGGAGGAAGTTCACCCCCGCAACGTAGTCGCGGGAGAGGCGGTTGGCCTCATCCTGTTTTGTTTGTTGCGCACTTCTGCGGCCCATATACCAGCCATAGGCTGCGGCTACAGGCAAAAGCAGAAACAACAACTCCAGCATAGTCGATTATTCCTTCACGACCGGCACACCAGAGCTTTCCGGAATGTCAGACGCAGGGGCAATGTTATTTTCGAGTCGCTTAATTTTACGTTCAGCGCGCGCAAGAGAAACACGGACTTTCAGCCAGAACAGACCGCAAACCAGCCAGCCAATGGCAAAACCGGCAGCAAATAATACCGCCAGCAGGCTCGAGACGCGATACTCACCCTGAGCCAGCAGATAGTTAAACGTCACCTGCTGATCGTTTTGTGCACCCAACGTGACTGAAATGACAAAAATCGCCAATACCAGTAAGAAAATGAGTAAATATTTCACATTACTTCCCGTTATGTGGTTCAAGCGAATAAAGTGTGTTCAATTCACCGCAATCAGCCTTATAAACTACCATTTTAGCGACGAGCGCGAAACGGAAAAAGTGACGCGCAGGTCATGGATCTATGGGCAAAATGCGGAATATCAACCGTCAGGCGTCTGTCTGGTCCCTTTCGGCTATTTCTTCTTTCTCTTCTGGCGGTGGCGTTAGCGGGCCGCAGAATCGTTCAGTGAGCCAGGTCGCCATCATAATCAGCAGCCATGAGATGAGCGTGGCGACGACCAGGTCGCGCGGCCAGTGCATCCCCAGCAGCAGGCGGCTGCCCATGACTCCCGTCGCCCAGACCAGTAAAATCACGATAGTGATCGTTCGGCGCCTTGGCCAAAGCAGCCCAACCCCCAGTAACGCCCAGCTGGCCGCAAACATGGTGTGACCGGAAGGAAACGCGAACCCGGTCTCTTTTTGCCAGTGTTTACGCAAGAATTTCGGGATATCCTGCTGTTCCGAAAGCTGTTCTTTCACCAGCGCGCCACGATCTTTTCGCTTTAAATTGTAGAACTCATCCACCGGAACATGATGCGTTTTTTCCAGCCAGACGACAAAAGGACGCGGTTCCTGAACGCGATCTTTAACCCAGGACTTCACGCCCTGGCCGACAAGGATAGCGCCCCCAAGGATCGCAAAGAGCATCAGCTCCGCGCGCAAACGAAAGCGCAGGCACCACAGAAACCAGGCGCAGAGGAGTACGTGGGTAATTATCCCCCACGGCTGGGTGACCGTTTCCGTTATCCAGTATAACGTTTTCAGCCACGCGGCATTATGCCCGGGCTGCCACATCCAGCCTGAAAGCCATACGGCCAGAGGCATAATCAGTAAAATGGCCGCACCTGCTGCCGTACGTCTGGCGATTGAAAGCATGTCTTCTCCTTTTTCGCTAAGCGTCACAATCATAACTGAAATTAATCATCCTGGTGGATATGTCGGATCGTGCGTTTAACGTTCATATAGCATGGTGCCCATTAGGCGAACCTGCTGAGCTTGTGGCAAAATGAACTGATACAGAAAGCAAAACAGGGCAAAGGCACGAAACGTGTCAGCCTACTCTGGAGAATCACATGCAGCTTAAACGTGTGGCAGAAGCCAAACTGCCAACCCCATGGGGCGACTTCCTGATGGTGGGTTTTGAAGAACTGGCAACCGGACAGGATCATGTCGCGCTGGTTTATGGTGACATTTCAGGGCAGACGCCGGTTCTGTCCCGCGTCCATTCAGAGTGTCTTACCGGCGACGCGCTGTTCAGCCTGCGCTGTGATTGTGGTTTCCAGCTGGAAGCCGCCCTGTCTCATATTGCAGAAGAAGGCCGCGGTGTGCTGCTTTATCACCGTCAGGAAGGTCGTAATATTGGTCTGCTGAATAAAATCCGCGCTTACGCGCTTCAGGATCAGGGCTACGATACGGTTGAAGCAAATCATCAACTCGGCTTTGCCGCTGACGAACGCGACTTCACCTTATGCGCCGATATGTTCAAGCTGCTGGGCGTGGACGAAGTTCGCCTGCTGACCAATAACCCGAAAAAAGTGGAGATCCTGACCGAAGCGGGGATCAACATCGTCGAGCGCGTACCGCTGATTGTCGGCCGTAACCCGAAGAACGCCCACTACCTGGATACCAAAGCCGCCAAAATGGGCCATCTGCTGAAAGAGTGATGCTAAAAAGCCCGGCACGGGTGCCGGGCTCGTTTCATCAATCCAGCATCTTACGAATCACATAATGTAAAATGCCGTCGTTCTGGTAATAGGTCAGCTCTGTTGCCGTATCAATACGGCACCGGCAATCCAGCACCTCGATTTTCCCGTCTGCCCGCGTTAACTTCACCGGCACCGTTTTCCCCGGCTGCAGGTTTTGCAGACCGCTAATCTCAATCTGCTCTTCCCCGGTCAGTCCCAGCGTTTTACGCGTCACGCCCTGCGGAAACTCGAGCGGCAGGATCCCCATACCAATCAGATTCGAGCGGTGAATACGTTCGAACGATTCGGCGATGACCACGCGAACGCCAAGCAGACGCGGACCTTTCGCCGCCCAGTCGCGGCTGGATCCGGAACCGTACTCTTTCCCGGCGATCACCGCCAGCGGCGTACCTTCCTGCTGATATTTGACCGCAGCATCATAAATCGAAACCACTTCCGTCCCCGGCAGATGGCGCGTCATGCCCCCTTCCACGCCCGGTACCATTTCGTTACGAATGCGTATGTTGGCAAAGGTCCCGCGCATCATGACCTCGTGGTTGCCGCGACGCGAGCCGTAGGAGTTAAAATCGCGGCGTTCGACGCCCCGGCTCTGCAGATAACGGCCTGCCGGGCTATCGGCTTTGATACTCCCCGCCGGTGAGATATGGTCGGTCGTGACGGAATCTCCCAGCATCGCCAGGATGCGCGCGCCGTGGATATCCTTAAGCGGTGCCGGCTCGGCCAGCATCTCGTCAAAGAACGGCGACAGACGAATATAGGTCGAGTCATCCTGCCAGTCGTAGGTATCTGAGCCCACGACGTTGATGGTTTTCCACTCCGGCGTGCCTTCAAAGACCTCCGCATACTCTTTGCGGAACATCTCGGTTGAGACCTTTTCAACGGCCAGCGCGATTTCACGTGAAGATGGCCAGATATCTTTCAGGTAGACAGGATCATTCTTGCGATCGTGACCAATTGGATCGGTCGCCAGGTTGATATTCATGTTCCCTGCAAGGGCATAAGCGACCACCAGCGGCGGCGAGGCAAGCCAGTTGGTTTTCACCAGCGGGTGAATACGCCCTTCAAAGTTTCGGTTACCGGACAGGACCGCGCCTACCGTCAGGTCACCCTGTCTGATCGCCGTTTCAATCGGTTCAGGCAGTGGACCGGAGTTACCAATACAGGTCGTACAGCCGTAGCCCACGAGGTTAAACCCCAGCTCGTCAAGGTACGGCGTCAGTTTTGCCTGCGCCAGGTAATCCGATACCACTTTGGAACCCGGTGCCAGCGAGGCCTTGACCCATGGCTGAGGTTTTAGCCCAAGCTCTACCGCCTTTTTAGCCAGCAGACCGGCCGCCATTAAGACGCTGGGGTTCGAGGTGTTGGTGCAGGAGGTAATGGCCGCAATAACAACCGCGCCATCCGGGAGCTGATACTGATGTCCGTTCAGAACATAGTCGACCGGACGATGGTCTTTCTGCGCCACGTTCACTTCCAGGGCATTGCTGGCGGCAAAGGCTTTTGGCACGTCACTCAGCGCGACCCGATCCTGCGGACGTTTCGGCCCGGCGAGGCTCGCCTCGACGCTTCCCATATCGAGTTCAAGCGTACTGGTGAAGACCGGTTCATCGCCCGGGTTTCGCCACATGCCCTGCGCTTTGGTATAGGCCTCCACCAACGCGACCTGCTCTTCGCTGCGCCCGCTAAGGCGCATGTATTCCAGCGTGACGTCATCGATGGGGAAAAAGCCGCAGGTTGCACCGTATTCCGGCGCCATATTGGCAATGGTGGCACGGTCGGCCAGCGGCAGCGAATCCAGACCATCACCGTAGAATTCTACAAACTTGCCCACCACACCATGCTTACGCAGCATCTGGGTGACGGTGAGCACCAGATCGGTGGCGGTAATGCCTTCAGACAGCTTGCCGGTGAGCTTGAAGCCCACCACGTCAGGGATAAGCATGGACACCGGCTGGCCGAGCATGGCCGCTTCCGCTTCGATACCCCCAACGCCCCAGCCCAGCACGCCCAGACCGTTGATCATGGTGGTATGGGAGTCCGTGCCCACCAGCGTGTCCGGATAGGCGACCCACTCTTTATCCTGCAATTCACTCCAGACGGCTTTACCCAGATATTCAAGGTTCACCTGGTGACAAATACCGGTACCCGGCGGGACCACGCTAAACCGGCTGAACGCCTGCTGCCCCCACTTAAGAAACACGTAGCGCTCGTGGTTGCGTTCCATCTCCAGACGCACGTTCTCGCCAAAGGCGTCGTCATCACCAAAGCGGTCAACGGTTACGGAGTGGTCAATGACGAGGTCAACGGGGGAAAGCGGATTCACTTTTGCCGTATCTCCGCCGAGACGCTTAACGGCCTCGCGCATCGCGGCTAAATCAACGACGGCAGGAACACCGGTAAAGTCCTGCATCAGCACCCTGGCCGGGCGGTAGGCGATTTCTCTGTCGGCATGGGCATTATCTAGCCACCCTGCCAGCGCCTGGATATCATCGAGGGTGACAGAGTCACCGTCCTGCCAGCGCAATAGGTTTTCCAGTAAAACTTTCAATGACTTGGGTAAACGCGAAATGTCCCCAAGCGTTCTGGCAGCCAGCGGCAGGCTGTAGTAATGCCAGGTTTTATTTTCTGCCTGTAACGTGTCCTTACTGGCTTCGCGTAGGGTTAACGACATAAGCTCCTCCTTAATCACAGAGATGCCCCGACAATCATCAGGGCCGTAATTAAAGATAACACAAAGATGTCGTAACGTTTTGATAACAACCCAAATTGATAAATTTAGGATTGGTCCAGAAAGGAAAAACAAAAAACCCCGCCGTAGCGAGGTTTTACAATTTAGTGGAGGGCCAACCAGATGAGCTGACTCCAGAACAGAATCGACACGGTAAAAACGCCGATCCATGACCAGTATTTGTGAGACGTCATGTTATTCATCATAGGGACACCAGGCATTATTTATTAAAAGTTCCGAGGTAAGTCCTCAGTGCTATATTGCTGATGTGTATTTATTAAAGAGTACGAAAGTGCAGAGTCGATATTCAGACTATTTGCATCATTACGCGATTAACTAAATTATTGTTTTTTGGGTTCGTCTTCTGCGAACACATCAATAAACGCTTGCTGCTGCGGCGTCAGTTTCCAGGACGTGGGTACAACCGTTGCAGGTGCTTTACGCCCTCTGTGGCCGTTGTCACGATGCTGACACATCTGTTTAACCGTTTCTGTACGTACCGTCACTGCCATATTTAACCCCAATATTTCCAGGCCAGGAGAGCAACCACCACCCAAAACAGGGTAGAGACGAGAAAGACCGCCAGCCAGGCTTTACGCTTGAGCGCAGGATCCCTTTGCGGTTCTTCACTTCCTGAAGGCATTGCTAACCTCATACAATCGACATCGCTTATCATTTAGGACCAAACAATTGGTACAATTAATCATCTGTTGAGATAAATCCTAAAGAAACTTTAGCCGAAAAGCCAGTGAATTTACGCACCTGAAGGTATGAAATATTCAATCTTTTGACCAGAAATAAATAATTGAAAAGAAAAATTTGCGAAGGCGTAAATTAGTTTCTACTTTTGTCGCCAATTCACGACATTATAACCTTACGGATTAAATGGATAATGACATTATATGACAGGGGATGCGTAGATGATGATAATTCTAATTTAGCTTTGAGGCGTTATTTCGGTATCTTTCCCTAAGGGAAAGATACCGGGTGTGATTATTTTTCGGGGAGTTTGATGTCTTTAAACATCTCTTCAATATCTTCATTTGAGCGTAATGCAACGGCGGTATCAACCACGTCACGCGTTAAATGAGGGGCAAAGCGCTGAATAAAATCATACATATAGCTGCGCAGGAAGGTGCTGCGACGGAAGCCAATCTTTGTGGTGCTATGACTGAAAACATCATGCGCATCAAGACGCACCAGGTCAGGGTCTGACACCGGATCCACCGCCATGCTGGCAATAACGCCCACCCCCAGACCAAGCCGCACATAGGTTTTAATTACGTCGGCGTCCGTCGCGGTAAAGACAATGCGCGGCGTTAACCCTGCCCGGTTAAAGGCCGTATCAAGCTCGGACCGTCCGGTAAAGCCAAACGTATACGTTACCAACGGATATTGCGCCAGCTCTTCGATAGTGACCGACCCTTTACCCGCCAGGGGGTGATCGGGGGTCACCACGATAGAACGATTCCAGTGATAGCAAGGAAGCATCACCAGATCGTCATACAGGTGAAGCGCTTCGGTGGCGATAGCAAAGTCTGCATTACCCTTGGAGACGGCTTCAGCAATTTGCGTTGGCGAGCCCTGGTGCATATGCAAAGAGACGCGAGGATAACGCTCGATAAAGCCTTTGATAACGCCGGGTAGCGCATAGCGCGCCTGGGTATGCGTCGTGGCAATATACAGCGAACCTTTATCCGGCCAGGTGTGTTCACCCGCCACAGACTTAATCGCATCGACTTTGGAGAGGACTTCCCGTGCAATGCGGATGATTTCCTGCCCTGCGGGCGTCACCTGAGTGAGATGCTTACCGCTGCGGGCAAATATCTGGATACCTAACTCGTCCTCAAGCATACGAACTTGTTTGCTGATGCCCGGTTGCGAGGTATACAACCCCTCGGCGGTAGAAGAGACGTTAAGGTTATGATTCACCACCTCAACGATATAACGAAGCTGCTGTAATTTCATGCCAGACCATCCGATTTAGCGCATGCGGTCAATCGCTTAAGACGATTTAATAATAAGAAACAGGTTAACTATAACCACTATATCATTTATAGCCTGACTGTATAGTACGGAACAAAAAATAATAACAAGGTAATAAAAAAGGGCCGGAAATCCGGCCCTTTTACAGGTAAGTTACGGTAAGGGAAGATTATTTCTTGCCTTCAACCCATTTGCCATCGACAAAGAAGGCTGACCATCCGGTCGCTTTACCCTCTTTCTCTGCCGCAACATACTGCTGCTTAGTTTTACGGCTAAACCGTACCACGGTTTTGTTGCCTTCCGGATCCTGCTGTGGCGCATCGGCCAGATAACGCAGTTTCTCAGGCAGACGATCTCGGAAGCGGTGCAACTCTTCCACCAGCGGCGCGCGTGTTTCACGCGATTTCGGGAAGGTGTTGGCGGCCAGGAAGACACCTGCGGCACCATCACGCAGCACGAAGTACGCGTCTGATTTCTCGCACGGCAGTTCTGGCAGCGGAACCGGATCTTCCTTAGGAGGAGCCACTTCGCCGTTACGCAGAATTTTGCGCGTGTTTTTACACTCGTCGTTGGTACAGGCCATGTACTTACCGAAACGCCCCATTTTCAGGTGCATTTCAGAACCACACTTCTCGCATTCCACAATCGGGCCGTCATAGCCTTTAATGCGGAACTCGCCCTCTTCGATCTCATACCCGTCACACGTTGGGTTATTACCGCAAACGTGCAGCTTACGTTTTGGATCGATCAGGTAGCTGTCCATTGCCGTGCCGCATTTCTTGCAGCGGCGTTTGGCACGCAGAGCGTTAGTTTCCGCATCGTCACCTTCCAGCACGTTGAGAACTTCGTTCTCAGGCACCAGGTTGATAGTGGTTTTGCAGCGCTCTTTTGGTGACAGCGCATAGCCGGAGCAGCCAAGGAATACGCCCGTGGTTGCGGTACGGATCCCCATCTTGCGGCCGCAGGTTGGACAGTCGATGCTGGTCAGAACCATCTGGTTAGGCAGCATGCCGCCTTCTTCAGGGTCTTTCTCCGCTTTTTCAAGCTGGTCGGTAAAGTCGCTGAAGAAGCTGTCGAGTACCTTTTTCCATTCCGCCTGATGGCTGGCAACCTGGTCGAGGCTGTCTTCCATTTGCGCGGTGAAATCGTAGTTCATCAACTCGCGGAAGTTTGCTTCCAGACGGTCAGTGACGATCTCACCCATTTTTTCCGCATAGAAACGGCGGTTTTCAACGCGCACGTAGCCGCGGTCCTGAATGGTCGAGATGATGGACGCGTAGGTCGACGGACGACCAATACCGCGTTTTTCCAGCTCTTTCACCAGGGACGCTTCACTGAAGCGCGCAGGCGGCTTGGTGAAGTGCTGGGCAGGCACGAGGTCAACCAGCGAGAGCTCATCCCCTTTGTTTACCGCCGGCAGCGTCCGGTCTTCATCACCTTTACGCAGCGCAGGCATCACTTTCGTCCAGCCGTCGAAACGCAGGATACGACCGCGCGCTTTGAGACGGAACTCGCCCGCGCCAACGGTCAGCGTGGTGGAGTCGTACTGCGCTGGCGTCATCTGGCACGCCACGAACTGGCGCCAGATCAGCTGATACAGTTTCTGCGCGTCGGCTTCCATGTCTTTCAGCGATTCCGCTAACACCGAGACGTCAGAAGGACGAATCGCTTCGTGTGCTTCCTGAGAGTTCTCTTTGCTGGCGAACTGGTTAGCGCTTTCCGGCAGGTATTTCTTACCGAAATTGTCACTGATGTAGCCGCGGACCATGTTGACAGCGTCCTGGCTCAGGTTGGTTGAGTCGGTACGCATGTAGGTGATGTAGCCCGCTTCATACAGGCGCTGGGCCATCATCATGGTCTTCTTCACGCCATAACCCAGACGCGTGCTTGCAGCCTGTTGCAGCGTGGAGGTAATAAACGGTGCCCCCGGCTTGCTGCTGGTCGGTTTGTCTTCACGTTCCAGCACCTGATAGCGTGCTTTTTCCAGCAGCGCTACGGCGGCCATGGTCTGGTCGCGGTTTTCTGGACGGAAAGGCTTGTCGTTGTGATGGCTCACCTGCAGCGGCAGAGCGTCACCGCCCGGCGTGGTCACATTGGCATCGACTTCCCAGAACTCTTCCGGCACGAAGGCTTTAATTTCGCGTTCACGCTCAACGACCAGACGTACGGCGACGGATTGCACACGCCCTGCGGACAGGCCACGGGCAATCTTCTTCCACAGCAGTGGAGAGACCATGTAGCCCACAACGCGGTCCATAAAGCGACGTGCCTGCTGTGCGTTTACGCGGTCAATATTCAGTTCGCCCGGCTTCTCAAACGCCTGACGAATCGCATTCTTCGTAATTTCGTTAAACACTACACGGCTGTAGCGTTTGTCATCACCACCGATCACTTCCCGCAGGTGCCACGCAATGGCTTCCCCTTCGCGGTCAAGGTCGGTTGCGAGATAGATGTGGTCTGCTTTTTCAGCAAGCTGCTTCAGCTCGTTAACGACTTTTTCTTTCCCGGGCAGCACTTCATATTGTGCATCCCAGTTATGCCATGGGTTAACACCCATGCGGTTGACAAGCGCGCTACGTTCATCCTTTTTAGGCTTTTTAGCCCCTTTGGTGGAGGTAGAGTCTGCGCTCTTTTTGCTGGCTGAGCCACTGGTCGGCAAATCGCGGATATGACCCACGCTGGACTTAACCACGTAGTCATTACCCAGATACTTATTGATCGTTTTGGCTTTTGCCGGGGACTCAACGATGACGAGAGCTTTACCCATATTCACCTTTACCTAATTTAATTCTTCCAGGAATACGCCGCACGTTGATTTCCCTTCCGCTGACGACGAGCCAATGATATTGCGGCTGCGTCAGGAGATATCAACCCCTTTGTCTTACCGGACGTTAATGAGAAGACGCCCAGGCGATTGATTTTTCGGGTATTTTTCTCACATCTCGTGTAATTCGTGACGAATTCCCGGTTGAATGTCAAGCAATTCTGTTGCCAGAATGACGAAAGCGCACACTCTACCTGATAAAATTCGTTACGCAACTTTATTAGCATGCAAAAGCAGATCCCGCCAGCCAGGACCCTGCACCTTATCCCCTCACATTACAGGGAAAATTTGCCCCCAAAGCGCCCTCGGCGTAGACTATTGTCACTGTTTAAGGAGTGGATTATGCAGAATACGACCCAACCTATTGACCGAGCCTCTCTGCTTATCGAAGCAAATAAGCTTATCCGTGACCATGAAGATACGCTGGCAGGCATTGAAGCCACCGGCGTAGAACAGCGTAATGGCGTGCTGATTTTCAGCGGCGAATACTTCCTTGACGAACAGGGTTTACCGACCCCGAAAAGCACCGCCGTGTTTAACATGTTCAAATACCTGGCGCATACGCTTTCAGAGAAATATCACCTGGTCGATTAACGCAAAACGCGAGGCATATGCCTCGCGTTTTTGTTTACAGCAGCGGTTTTTGCCCGCGCTGTAGCCAGCGCAGCAGCAGACGATCCGCGCTTTCCGCTGCACTGTTTGTAAAGCGGTCAAGGAGTCGCTTACGCTGGGTAAAGCGCACGCCCACCAGTTCCCGGCCTTCCATCAGATTGAGCAGCAGATCGTCGCTGGTTCCGACTTCATCCACCAGCCCTTTCTCCTGCGCCTGGACGCCGTACCAGTGCTCGCCCGTCGCGACCTGTTCAATGTCCAGCGTTGGGCGCATACGGTGTACAAAATCTTTAAAGAGATGATGCGTTTCGTTGAGATCTTCGCGGAATTTTTGACGCCCTTCTTCCGTGTTTTCCCCCAGCAGCGTCAGGGTACGTTTGTACTGACCCGCCGTGTGAAGTTCGATATCAATCTCTTTATTTTTCAGGAAGCGGTTAAAGTTCGGAATTTGCGCGACCACGCCGATCGAGCCAATAATGGAGAACGGCGCGGCAACAATTTTGTCCGCCACGCAGGCCATCATGTAGCCACCGCTCGCCGCCACTTTATCCACGGCCACGGTCAGCGGGATCTGTTTTTCACGCAGGCGCTGCAGCTGTGAGGCGGCCAGTCCGTAACCGTGAACCACCCCGCCCGGGCTTTCAAGACGCACGACAACCTGATCCTGCGGTGTCGCCACGGCCAGAACGGCAGTCACTTCTTCTCGCAGAGAAGACACTTCATGCGCATCCATACTGCCTTTAAAATCGAGCACATAGACGCGCGGCGTGGCCTTATCCTGCGGCGCATTGAGCTTTGCTTTTGCCTTTGCAGCTTTGGCTTCCTGTTTATGCTTTTTCTTCTGCGCTTTCAGCCAGAGTTTCTGTTGATGACTATCAAGCAGCGCCAGAGACATCTCTTCCTGCATCTCTTTATACTGCTCGCTCAGGCGGGTGATGCGTAACTCCCCACGCTGACGCTTGCGCTGCGTCAGGTTGACAATCAGAACGGCTAACACCGCAATGGCAACCACCACCGTCGCGATTTTGGCCAAAAACAACCCATATTGAGAAAGTAATTCCACGCGTTCCACCTTGATTTAACCACGAATCTTTCACGGCAGTGTACAACAGCCCTGCCCATGCGTCTCGCTCGTGACATTACCTCTGCGAGCCGCCTTCAGGAATCCCCGGGCTGGCGTTTAAATATTTGCAAATTGTTAATTTTACAGTAATGCGTCCTGTAGACTGATTGAATTATTAGGCTAATTCGGGCATAAAGCCGAAAAGTCATCATAAAGGCGCCATTGCGTCACCGGTCGCCTGAGGAGTCACCGTGCATTATCAACCGCAAAAAAATCTGCTGCAAAACCGGATTATTCTTGTCACCGGTGCCAGCGACGGGATTGGCCGCGAGGCAGCCCTGACATACGCCGAATATGGCGCCAACGTCATTCTGATCGGGCGCAACGAAGAAAAACTGAAAAACGTCGCTCACGAGATTGAGGCCGTATGCGGCACGCCGGCCCCGTGGTATACGCTTGATTTACTGACCTGCACGCCCGCGGTGTGCCAGGAATTAGCCCAGCGCATCAGCGCTCACTATCCGAGACTCGACGGCGTGCTGCATAACGCCGGTTTGTTAGGCGAGGTTCGTCCGATGGATGAACAGGATCCTGATATCTGGCAGCAGGTGATGCAGGTCAACGTCAACGGCACGTTTTTCCTCACACAGGCATTGCTTCCTTTATTACTCAAATCCGAGTCCGGGTCCCTGGTTTTTACCTCGTCCAGCGTTGGCCGTGAAGGACGCGCAAACTGGGGAGCCTATGCCGTATCAAAATTCGCGACCGAAGGCATGATGCAAGTGCTGGCGGAGGAGTATCAGAGCCGGTATCTGCGCGTAAACTGCATTAACCCGGGCGGTACTCGCACCAAAATGCGCGCCAGCGCATTCCCGAGCGAAGATCCGCAGAAGCTGAAAACCCCGGCAGACATTATGCCGCTCTATCTCTGGCTGATGGGCGACGACAGCCGCCGCAAAACCGGGATGACCTTTGACGCCCAGCCGGGACGTAAACCAGGAATTTCGCAATGAGTGAAGAACGTCATCAGCAGCGCCAGCAGCGGCTGAAAGAACAGGTCGATGCGCGCGTCGCGGCAGCCCAGGACGAACGTGGGATCGTCATCGTTTTTACCGGCAACGGAAAAGGGAAAACCACCGCTGCATTCGGCACGGCGACACGCGCAGTCGGACACGGTCAAAAAGTGGGCGTGATCCAGTTTATCAAAGGCGAATGGCCCAACGGTGAGCGGAATTTGCTTGAGCCTCACGGCGTTGAGTTTCAGGTGATGGCTACCGGGTTTACGTGGGATACCCAGAACCGGGAATCGGACACCGCCGCTTGTCTCGCCGTCTGGGAGCATGCAAAGAGAATGCTGGCCGATCCCTCGCTGAATATGGTTCTGCTGGATGAGATCACCTATATGGTCGCCTACGACTACCTGCCGCTGGAAGCCGTTCTGGATGCTCTGAAGAATCGTCCTGTACACCAGACGGTTATCGTCACGGGGCGTGGGTGTCATCGGGATATTCTGGAGATGGCCGATACCGTCAGCGAGCTGCGTCCGGTCAAACATGCGTTTGATGCAGGCATCAAAGCGCAAATTGGAATTGATTACTAAAGAAAAAAGCCCGGTGCGTTCACCGGGCTTTTATATTAACCGTTGTTGTTACGGCTGCCGGAGCGGCGACTGCTGCTCACCTGGCTGTGTCGCTTCACCGCGCGACGGATCTGATTCGCCTTCATGCGACGACGATCTTTTTCCACCGCCACTTTTGAGGTGGTTTCCAGCGTCAGGCCGACAAGCTCGCGCAGGTAGTTGGTTTGGGTCAGATCCAGTTCGGTATAACCCCCGCGCGGCAGACCTTTCGGCAGCAGAATGTCGCCGTAACGAACGCGGATCAGGCGGCTAACCTGCACGCCTACCGCTTCCCAGAGACGACGCACCTCGCGGTTACGGCCTTCGGTCAGGGTCACGTTGTACCACTGGTTAATGCCTTCCCCACCGGTGAATTTGATGGTTTTGAACGCCGCAGGACCGTCTTCCAGCTGAACGCCACGCGACAGATCGCGCAGTTTATTTTCATCAACCTGGCCAAATACGCGCACCTCGTATTCACGTTCCACTTCACGGCTTGGGTGCATCAGACGGTTCGCCAGTTCACCATCGGTGGTAAAGAGCAGCAGACCGCAGGTGTTTACGTCCAGACGACCAACGGCAATCCAGCGAGCGCCACGCAGTTTAGGCAGACGGTCAAACACCGTCGGACGACCTTCCGGGTCGTTGCGGGTGCACAGCTCGCCTTCCGGCTTGTAGTAAGCCAGCACGCGGCAGATCTGTTCAGCGGACTCTTTCACGGAGATAAGATGACCGTCGATGCGGATCTTCAGCCCCGGTACGATTTCTACGCGGTCACCCAGCGTGGCGATTTTACCGTCCACACTCACGCGACCCGCTTCAATAATGGCTTCGATTTCACGGCGTGAGCCGTGGCCGGCACGCGCCAGCACTTTCTGTAACTTCTCGCTCATTGAGCTTCCTCAGGTGTCGCCTTCACAGGCGTCGAATCAGGTCAAAAGAGGGCTGAGCCCTGCTTTGATGGCCGCGTAGTATATCTGCTTATACCTTTACAAGAAAGGCTTTACGTCACCCACGCCTTCACGAATCACTTCCGGTGCATCTTCGGTTAAGTCGACCACGGTGGTCGGCTGCTGGCCGAGATAGCCGCCGTGAATAATCAGCTCGACCACCTTCTCCAGACGATCTTTGATCTCTTCCGGATCGGACTCGGTAAACTCACTTCCGGGCAGCATCAGCGAGGTAGAAAGCATCGGTTCGCCGAGGGTTTCCAGCAGCGCCTGCGCAATCGGGTTCGACGGCACGCGCATGCCGATGGTTTTGCGTTTCTCCTGCAGCAGACGACGCGGTACTTCCTTCGTACCCTTCAGGATGAAGGTGTAGTTACCCGGCGTGTTGTTCTTAATCAGGCGAAACGCCACGTTATCAACATACGCATAGGTCGACAGCTCAGAGAGATCGCGGCACATCAGGGTAAAGTTATGGCCGTCCGGCAGCTGGCGAATACGGCAAATGCGCTCCATTGCCCCTTTATCTTCAATTTTACAGCCCAGCGCGTAGCCTGAATCGGTCGGGTAGACAATCACGCCGCCTTTGCGGACGATCTCCACGGCCTGGTTGATCAGACGTGGCTGCGGGTTATCCGGATGGATATAGAAAAACTGACTCATACTTCCCTCTCTTCAATTTGCTGCGGCTGTTCCCAGAGCTGCCAGACGGGCTCAACGCCAGCGGGCAACCAGAGCTTGCGCCCCAGTTCGATCCACGCGCAGGGCTGATGGAAATCAGAGCCCTGTGACCCAAGCAGGCCGAACTGGCGGGCATAGGTCGCGAGCTGCGCGCGCTCGTTGGGCGCCTGCTGACACTGGGCGACTTCCATCGCCTCGCCACCGCATTCGGCAAAGTGTGCCAGCAGCCTTTTCAGCCATTTAGCAGAAAGATTATACCGCCCAGGATGGGCCAGCACGGCCTTACCGCCAGAATGATGAATCACATCAATAGCTTGTTTTATTGTACACCACTGTGGCGGAACGTATCCGGTTTTACCGCGCGCCAGATACTTTTTAAAGACGTCTGCCATAGTCGTCGCTTTGCCCGCGTCGACCAGAAAACGGGCGAAATGACCGCGGGTGACCGCCCCGCCGTTCGCCATCTTTTGCGCGCCTTCCAGCGCGCCCGGAATATGCGCCTTTTCCAGACGCTCGCCGATCATCTCTGCGCGCTGATTGCGGCGCGTTTTTTGTTCTTGCAAAAATGCCGTAAGTGCCGGATGGTCTATATCGATATTCAGGCCAACAATATGAATCTCATGGTTTTCCCAGACGGTCGAGATCTCGACGCCGGACACCAGATTCAGCGCCAGCCCGCTGCGGGCAATCTCGGCGCGCGCCGCCGAAATGGCATCAGTCGTATCGTGATCGGTTATCGCCAGCGTGCCGACGCGCATTTCAACGGCGCGATGAACCAGGGCTTCGGGTGTCAGCAGGCCGTCAGAGGCCTGAGTATGGCTGTGTAAATCATAAATAATGGCGTAGGTGGTATCGCTCAAAGCACTTCCCATAACAGGTTGGAGACATCCGAAAACACCATGATACCGACTTAACGCGAAATTCTGAAATCAAGGGTTGACAACTTGCCATCGAACTAGTTAACTAGTACGCAAGTTCACACGAGAAAGGTATCTGAAAATGACAGCACATTTCACTCTGCACGGCTGGTGGCGCACTTCCTGATCTTCGGGCAGTGTCACGCGTCTGCGAAATGCAAACAGATACCCGCCCGCTACCCAGCGGGCTTTTTTTTGAACAAAATATGAGAACAACAACATGCAAACAGCCAAACCTCATCTCGAACTGCTGACCTGCGAGGCGGCCTATCGCCACAACCCGACCGCGCTGTTTCATCAGGTGTGCGGGGCACGTCCGGCAACGCTGCTGCTGGAATCGGCGGATATCGACAGCAAGGACGATCTCAAGAGCCTGCTGCTGGTCGATAGCGCGCTGCGCATTACCGCTTTAGGTGACACCGTCACCATCAAGGCATTGTCTGACAATGGCGCATCGCTGCTGCCGCTGCTGGATGCCGCCCTGCCGTCGGGCATTGAAAATGAACGTCATCCAGAAATGCGCATTCTGCATTTCCCGCCGGTGAGCCAGCTGCTGGACGAAGACGCGCGCCTCTGCTCCCTGTCCGTTTTCGATGCCTTCCGCCTGCTGCAGAATCTGGTCACCGTGCCGGAAGACGAGCGCGAGGCGATGTTCTTCGGCGGGCTGTTTGCTTACGACCTGGTTGCCGGTTTTGAAGATTTGCCGGAAACCGAGCAGGGTAATCGCTGCCCGGACTATTGCTTCTATCTGGCTGAAACGCTGCTGGTGATCGACCACCAGAAGCAATACACCCGCATCCAGGCAAGCCTGTTCACGCCGTCTGCCGCTGAGAAAAACCGTCTCGAGCACCGCATCGCTCAGCTGCAGCAGCAGATGACGGAAGCGCCGCCCGCGCTGCCGGTGCAGCGCGTGGAGAAAATGACCTGCGACGTTAACCAGACTGACGATCAGTACGGCGCCGTGGTTCGCCAGATGCAAAAAGCGATTCGCGCCGGGGAAATTTTCCAGGTCGTGCCGTCCCGTCGATTCTCGCTGCCCTGCCCGTCGCCGCTCGCAGCCTACGACGTGCTGAAAAAGAGTAACCCAAGCCCGTACATGTTTTTCATGCAGGACAACGAATTCACGCTGTTCGGCGCCTCGCCGGAAAGCTCGCTGAAATACGACGCCACCAGCCGTCAGATTGAGATCTACCCGATTGCCGGTACCCGTCCGCGCGGACGTCGCGCCGATGGCTCGCTGGACCGCGATCTGGACAGCCGCATCGAACTGGAGATGCGCACCGACCATAAAGAACTCTCCGAGCACCTGATGCTGGTTGACCTGGCGCGTAACGATCTGGCACGCATTTGTACTCCCGGCAGCCGCTACGTGGCGGACCTGACCAAAGTCGACCGCTATTCGTTCGTGATGCACCTGGTCTCCCGCGTGGTAGGCGAGCTGCGCCACGATCTCGACGTGCTGCACGCCTACCGCGCCTGTATGAACATGGGCACCCTCAGCGGCGCGCCGAAAGTACGCGCCATGCAGCTGATTGCCGCCGCCGAAGGACGCCGTCGCGGCAGCTACGGCGGTGCGGTGGGCTACTTCACCGCCCACGGTGACCTCGACACCTGCATCGTAATCCGCTCCGCCTACGTTGAAGACGGTATTGCCACCGTTCAGGCGGGTGCCGGGATTGTTCTTGATTCTGTTCCGCAGTCTGAAGCTGACGAAACGCGCAGTAAAGCCCGTGCGGTCCTTCGCGCCATTGCTACCGCACACCATGCACAGGAGATTTTCTGATGGCTGACATTCTGCTGCTCGATAATATCGACTCCTTCACCTATAACCTGGCAGATCAGCTGCGTGCGAATGGCCACAACGTCGTTATCTACCGCAACCACGTTCCGGCGCAGACCCTGATTGACCGTCTGGCCACCATGCAAAACCCGGTGCTGATGCTCTCCCCGGGGCCAGGCGCGCCTAGCGAAGCGGGGTGTATGCCGGAGCTGCTGACCCGTATGCGCGGGAAACTGCCGATCGTCGGCATCTGCCTCGGCCATCAGGCGATTGTTGAAGCCTATGGCGGCTACGTTGGCCAGGCGGGTGAGATCCTGCACGGTAAAGCGTCCAGCATTGAACATGACGGCCAGGCGATGTTTGCCGGGCTGCCGAACCCGCTCCCGGTCGCGCGCTATCACTCGCTGGTTGGCAGCAACATTCCCGCCGGGCTGACGATCAACGCCTCGTTTGAAGGTATGGTGATGGCGGTGCGCCACGATGCGGACCGCGTCTGCGGCCTGCAGTTCCACCCGGAATCGATCCTGACCTCCCACGGAGCCCGCCTGCTGGAGCAGACGCTCGACTGGGCGTTACAGAAGCTGGAGCAGACCAACACCCTGCAGCCGATTCTGGAAAAACTGTACCAGGCGCAGACCCTGAGCCAGCAGGAGAGCCATCAGCTCTTCTCCGCCGTGGTTCGCGGTGAGCTCAAGCCTGAACAGCTGGCAGCCGCGCTGGTGAGCATGAAGGTGCGCGGCGAAAGCCCGCAGGAGATTGCCGGTGCCGCTACGGCCCTGCTGGAAAATGCCGCCCCGTTCCCGCGCCCGGACTATCAGTTTGCGGATATCGTCGGTACCGGCGGTGACGGCAGTAACAGCATCAATATCTCCACCGCCAGCGCCTTCGTGGCGGCGGCGTGCGGTTTGAAGGTCGCGAAGCACGGCAACCGCAGCGTTTCCAGCCGGTCAGGTTCTTCCGATCTGCTCGCCGCATTCGGTATTAACCTCGATATGAACGCCGAGCGTTCCCGCGAAGCGCTGGATGACCTGGGAGTCTGCTTCCTGTTTGCGCCGAAGTACCACACCGGTTTCCGCCACGCGATGCCGGTTCGTCAGCAGCTTAAAACCCGCACGCTGTTTAACGTGCTCGGCCCGCTGATCAACCCGGCCCACCCGCCGCTGGCGCTGATTGGCGTTTACAGCCCGGAACTGGTTCTGCCGATTGCCGAGACGCTGCGCGTGCTGGGTTATCAGCGTGCCGCCGTAGTGCACAGCGGCGGTATGGATGAGGTTTCTCTTCATGCGCCAACGCTGGTGGCCGAACTGCGCGAAGGTGAAATCCTGAGCTATCAGCTGGAGGCTGCCGACTTCGGCCTTGCGCCATACCATCAGGAGGCGCTGGCAGGCGGTACGCCGGAAGAAAACCGTGACATTCTGACGCGCTTATTACAAGGTAAAGGAGAGGTCGCCCATGAGGCCGCCGTTGCTGCCAACGTCGCCATGCTGATGCGTTTGCACGGTGAGGAAGACCTGAAGGCCAACGTTCAAAAAGTTCTGGATGTACTGCGCTCCGGTGCAGCTTACGATCGCGTTACCGCACTTGCGGCAAGAGGGTAAAGAATGCAGACCGTTTTAGCGAAAATCGTTGCCGATAAGGCCATCTGGGTGGAAGCCCGCAAGCAACAGCAGCCGCTTGCCAGTTTCCAGAATGACGTCGTCCCGAGCAGCCGTCGTTTCTATGACGCCCTGCGGGGTACGCGCACCGCGTTTATTCTTGAGTGCAAAAAAGCGTCCCCATCCAAAGGCGTTATTCGTGACGATTTCGACCCGGCGCGTATTGCCGGCATTTATAAGCATCATGCTTCAGCCATCTCCGTGCTGACGGATGAGAAATATTTTCAGGGCAGCTTCGATTTTCTGCCCATCGTCAGCGGCATCGCGCCGCAGCCGATCCTGTGCAAAGACTTTATTATCGACCCGTATCAGATCTGGCTGGCGCGTTTTTACCAGGCCGACGCCTGCCTGCTGATGCTCTCGGTACTCGACGACGAGCAGTATCGCCAGCTTTCCGCCGTGGCGCACAGCCTGAATATGGGCGTGCTGACCGAAGTGAGCAACGAAGAGGAGCTGGAGCGCGCGATTGCGCTGGAAGCCAAAGTGGTCGGCATTAACAACCGCGATCTGCGCGACCTGTCCATTGACCTTAACCGTACGCGTCAGCTGGCGCCGCGTCTGGGGTCTGGCGTCACGGTGATCAGCGAATCCGGCATTAACAGCTACGCCCAGGTGCGCGAGCTGAGCCACTTCGCCAACGGTTTCCTTATTGGCTCCGCCATGATGGAGCATGACGATCTCAATGCGGCTGTGCGTCGCGTGCTGCTGGGTGAAAACAAAGTCTGCGGCCTAACCCGCGAACAGGATGCTCAGGCCGCGTATGAAGCCGGGGCGATTTATGGCGGGCTGATCTTTGTGGACTCATCTCCTCGCACGGTCAGCGAAGAGCAGGCGCGTAAGGTCATCGCAGCGGCTCCGCTCAGCTACGTGGGTGTTTTCCGCAATGCAGATATTGCAGACGTTGCGGTAAAAGCCGACGCGTTATCCCTGAGCGCGGTGCAGCTCCACGGCGATGAAGACCAGAGCTACATCGATGCCCTGCGCGCCGCGCTGGCACCACAGGTGCAGATCTGGAAAGCGCAAAGCGTTGGCGATACGTTGCCCTCGCGTAACCTGAACCATGTGGATAAATACGTCCTCGATAACGGCCAGGGCGGTACCGGCCAGCGTTTTGACTGGTCGCTGCTGAACGGCGAAAAGCTGGACAACGTCCTGCTGGCGGGCGGATTAAGCCCGGATAACTGCGTAGAAGCCGCTAAAACCGGCTGCGCAGGCCTCGATTTCAATTCAGGCGTAGAGTCCCAACCGGGTATCAAAGATGCCGGCAAGCTGGCCTCGGTTTTTAAAACTCTGCGTGCATATTAAGGAAGAGAAGATGACGACATTACTTAACCCGTATTTTGGTGAGTTCGGCGGGATGTACGTCCCGCAAATCCTGATGCCCGCGCTGCGCCAGCTGGAAGAAGCGTTTGTCAGCGCGCAGAAAGATCCGGCTTTTCAGGCTGAATTTACCGACCTGCTGAAAAATTACGCCGGTCGTCCGACCGCGCTGACCAAATGCCGCAACCTGACGGAAGGCACCAAAACCACGCTGTATCTGAAGCGTGAAGACCTGCTGCACGGCGGCGCGCATAAAACTAACCAGGTGCTGGGCCAGGCGCTGCTCGCGAAGCGTATGGGCAAAACCGAAATCATCGCCGAAACCGGTGCGGGTCAGCACGGCGTGGCCTCTGCGCTTGCCAGCGCCCTGCTCGGTCTGAAATGCCGCATCTATATGGGAGCAAAAGACGTTGAGCGTCAGTCTCCGAACGTTTTCCGTATGCGTCTGATGGGAGCAGAAGTGATCCCGGTGCACAGCGGCTCCGCGACGCTGAAAGACGCCTGTAACGAAGCGCTGCGCGACTGGTCTGGCAGCTATGAAACCGCACACTATATGCTCGGTACCGCGGCTGGCCCGCACCCGTTCCCGACTATCGTGCGCGAATTCCAGCGCATGATCGGTGAAGAGACCAAAGCGCAGATCCTCGAAAAAGAGGGTCGCCTGCCGGATGCGGTGATCGCCTGCGTTGGCGGCGGATCTAACGCCATCGGCATGTTCGCAGACTTTATCGACGACACCAGCGTGGGTCTGATTGGCGTCGAGCCAGCCGGTCACGGCATTGAATCGGGTGAACACGGCGCACCGCTGAAGCATGGCCGCGTGGGGATCTACTTCGGGATGAAATCCCCGATGATGCAAACCGATGAGGGTCAGATTGAAGAGTCTTACTCTATTTCTGCCGGCCTCGACTTCCCGTCCGTCGGGCCGCAGCATGCGTATCTGAACAGTACCGGCCGCGCGGACTATGTCTCCATTACCGATGACGAAGCGCTGGAAGCCTTTAAAACGCTGTGCCGCAGCGAAGGGATCATCCCGGCGCTAGAGTCTTCGCACGCGCTGGCGCACGCGCTGAAAATGATGAAAGAAAATCCGGAAAAAGAACAGCTGCTGGTGGTGAACCTTTCCGGCCGCGGTGACAAAGATATCTTCACCGTTCACGATATTCTGAAAGCACGAGGGGAAATCTGATGGAACGCTACGATAACGTATTTGCAGAGCTGAAATCCCGCCAGGAAGGCGCGTTCGTTCCCTTCGTAACCCTGGGCGATCCGGGCCCGGAACAGTCGCTGAAGGTTATCGACACCCTGATTGAAGCTGGCGCCGACGCGCTGGAGCTGGGTATTCCGTTCTCTGACCCGCTGGCGGATGGCCCGACCATCCAGAACGCAACGCTGCGCGCATTTGCCTCCGGTGTGACGCCGACCCAGTGCTTCGAGATGCTGGCGGCGATTCGCCAGAAGCACCCGACCATTCCGATCGGCCTGCTGATGTACGCCAACCTGGTCTTTAACCGCGGTATTGATGAGTTCTATGCCGAGTGCGCGCGCGTGGGCGTCGACTCCGTCCTGGTGGCAGACGTGCCGGTCGAGGAGTCTGCGCCATTCCGTCAGGCGGCGATGCGCCATAACGTCGCCCCGATTTTCATCTGCCCGCCGAACGCCGATGACGCACTGCTGCGCCAGATTGCCTCTTACGGACGCGGGTATACCTATCTGCTCTCTCGCGCGGGCGTGACCGGTGCCGAGAATAAAGCGGCATTGCCTCTGCATCATCTGGTGGAGAAGCTGGCCGAGTACCATGCCGCGCCTCCGCTGCAGGGGTTCGGGATTTCCTCCCCGGATCAGGTCACTGCAGCGATTGACGCGAAGGCGGCTGGTGCTATCTCCGGCTCCGCGATTGTGAAGATCATCGAAAAGAACGTGGACAAGCCAGAGCAGATGCTGGACGAGCTGAAAGCGTTTGTGACCGAAATGAAAGCGGCGACGCGTAAAGCATAACCCTTCCACCGTCTGGCTTCCTGCCAGACGGTTATCCTTCCTGGCGATCGCTCGTCATGTAGCTTTCTCGCGAACCGCTATTTAAGACCGAAAGACCAGGCAGCAATGACGCGCCTTCGCTTTGGGTATATTAATAGTTTTTCCGGGGCGGACAATGTGACTTTCCTATTTGTAACGTACCGGCAGCATGGACCAAATCAGCTAAAGTACGCACCTGCATTTTATCCATCACTCTGCGTCGGTGGACCTTCACGGTAATTTCTGATATGCCAAGTTCAGACGCAATTTGTTTGTTTTGTAGGCCGTTAATCGCTAACTCAAAGATCTGCTTTTCGCGTCGTGTCAGGGCATGGTAGCTTTTGCAAAGCTCGAATAATCTTTGTTGCTCTAAAAAATTGTGGCTCGCTTCGTTTAGCACATCTTTCACGACATCGATCAATTCTTCTGGTTCGACTGGCTTCGTCAAAAAATCCCTAACACCTGCTTTCATCGCTCGTACGCAGAGTGGGATTGAGCGGTTTTTAGTCAGGATAACTATCGGTATAGTGCAGCCACGCTCCTTCAGGGCATCTATCACCTCGAATCCATCCGCGTGTGGCGTGTTGATTTCAAGTATTAAGCATGAAGGACGATCGACAATGGAGAAGGAGAGAAATTCTTCGGCATCTTTGAAGTCAAAAGTCTGATAACCTTTCGCCATTAACAATTTAACCACAAACAGCCTATATGCATCATCATCATCGATAACATAAACAACATCTTCCATATCACTCTCTCCTCACCAGGCCTTCGACGTACATAATACGAACGGAGGCGTCCATTCACAAAAACTTTTAGAAATGCCAGCCTCTATGTCTGATATCGTTTAATATCCGGAAGTAACAAAATCAAAGACTAACAATCCATATGCGAATATTCTAATTTAGCAAAGGTAATTAGCATGAGGATATTCTGAAAAAAAAGATACATATAAAAGTCGTTTTTGAGCAGCGGTACTGTTAAAACTCAGCTTTCAAGCAAACCCTTTTGTATATATTTGACTCATATCGCGGGAATTATCTCAGCCCTGTCGTTTTAAGGTGCAGTTTTTATATCTGCCAGGTGGTTAGCTGAATAAGAGTGCGTTTTTGGTGCTAACGCCGATTCAGGATCCATCAGCACTCCAGCCAGAGTCTCTGTCAGAACATCAGGTATATCAACGGCTCTTGCTTCTCTGAATTCCGCAGCCGTGCCGAGAATCCAAACTCAGCACGGTTTAATGACTGAGGTCATAAAAAGAGGCGGTATTTTGGAGAAAAGGTTTGGAGAGGTTTTGAGGCAAACGAAAAAGATATATATTCCAGTCCGTTAAATTCACTTACACCTTCTGAGTTCAGAGGCTTATTCATGTCATGGCACGCCTTCAAACAGACTTACCTGGTTAAGTTCTGGTCACCAGTTCCGGCCGTTATCGCGGCAGGCATTCTCTCTACCTACTATTTCGGCATCACCGGCACCTTCTGGGCCGTGACCGGCGAGTTCACCCGCTGGGGTGGTCAATTGCTACAGATCGCTGGCGTGCATACCGAAGAGTGGGGTTACTTTAAACTCATTCATCTGGACGGCACGCCGCTTACCCGCATCGACGGGATGATGATCATCGGCATGTTCGGCGGCTGCTTCGCGGCGGCGCTGTGGGCAAACAACGTTAAGTTGCGGATGCCCAAAAGCCGTATTCGCATAATGCAGGCGGTGGTCGGCGGTATCATTGCCGGGTTTGGGGCCCGTCTGGCGATGGGCTGTAACCTGGCCGCTTTCTTTACGGGGATCCCTCAGTTTTCGCTTCACGCCTGGTTCTTTGCTGTCGCCACGGCCATCGGCTCTTACTTTGGCGCAAAATTCACCCTGCTGCCGCTGTTCCGCATTCCGGTGAAAATGACAAAAGTCAGCGCAGCGTCTCCGTTAACCCAGAAGCCAGACCAGGCGCGTCGTCGTTTCCGCCTCGGTATGCTGGTCTTTTTGGCTATGATTGCCTGGGCGCTTTGCACTGCGATGAATCAGCCCAAACTCGGCCTGGCGATGCTGTTCGGCGTGGGTTTTGGTCTGCTCATTGAACGCGCGCAGATCTGCTTTACCTCCGCGTTTCGCGATATGTGGATCACCGGCCGTACGATGATGGCAAAAGCGATTATCGCCGGGATGGCGGTCAGCGCCATCGGTATCTTCAGCTATGTTCAGCTAGGCGTCGAACCGAAAATCATGTGGGCCGGCCCTAACGCGGTCATTGGCGGCCTGCTGTTCGGCTTCGGGATCGTGCTGGCTGGCGGGTGTGAAACCGGCTGGATGTACCGCGCCGTTGAAGGTCAGGTGCATTACTGGTGGGTGGGCCTGGGAAATGTTATCGGCTCGACGATCCTGGCGTACTTCTGGGACGATCTGTCTCCGGCGCTTGCCACGAGTTGGGACAAGGTCAACCTGCTGAACACCTTCGGCCCTCTCAGCGGCCTGCTGGTCACCTACGCCCTGTTGCTGGTCGCTTTTCTACTGGTTATCGCGCAGGAGAAACGCTTCTTCCGTCGCGCGAGTGTTAAAACAGAAACCCAGGAGAATGCTGCATGAAAGAGATCGTGCCCGATTACCGTCTGGATATGGTGGGTGAACCCTGTCCTTATCCGGCTGTTGCCACGCTTGAAGCCCTACCGCAGCTCAAAAAAGGGGAAATTCTGGAAGTGGTGAGCGACTGCCCGCAGTCCATCAACAACATTCCGCTGGATGCGAAAAACCACGGCTACACGGTGCTGGATATCCAGCAGGATGGCCCGACCATTCGCTATTTGATTCAAAAATGATCGCTAAGGGCCTCGCGAGGGGCCTTTATCGTATTGAATTATAAGACATCTTGATCCACGGCAAAAACGCATTTTTTGACTTAAGTAAAATCTCACTTCCCTTTTGAAGGAGGTTTTCGCGGTTTGATGTATTTACGAGCTTTACTGGTTTTCGCCTTATTGATTCCCTTCCATGCGCTGTCCCTGAATTTCTCTTCTACCTTCCTGCGACTTGATTGTCCGCAAAGAGGACTTGTCGAGGTCATTCTGCACGTTTATGACCATACACAGGAACGATGGCGCGGCCATTTTGAAACCGGCGCGGGACATAAACGTGCAGGTGATACCGAAATCATCCCGTTTGCCAACGGCGATATTCTCTTTCATTCCCTGTCCAGCGACGCTTTCAGCTATTTATATGATGGGGAAAATATCCTCAGGCACTGCGTAAAGCTTGATGAGCGGCCGGTTTATCCGTCGTTTTGAAGTGAGCAAAGCAAACTGGCCACCCTGTGGCCAGTTTGACGGGGATCAGAAACGATAACCCGCAGAGAACATAAACACCCATGGATCCAGGCGAGTATTGATACTTTGCTGCTGACCGCCCGCTTTGAAGCGTACGTCCGTATCAATATCCATGTACCAGACCGAGGCGTTAATCAGCCAGTCGCGGTTAATCAGATAGTCCAGACCGACCTGCCCCGCCATACCCCACGAATCTTTCAGGCTGAGGTCCGTCAGACCGGCTTCTTTACCGGTATCGTTAAACTTCTCGTCGAAGAAAGTGGTGTAGTTCACACCGGCGCCAATATAAGGACGCACCTTGCTGCTGGCATCACCAAAGTACCATTGCGCCATCAGCGTTGGCGGTAAATGGTGAACCGTAGCGATATCACCGGTTGCGCCCAGACCTACGCGATGACGGAACGGCGTTGCAGCCAGAAGCTCAACACCAACGTTTTCCGTCGCCATATAGGTGAACGTTAACCCTAACTGGGTGTTATTACTGACGTTAAAACCGCCCATACCCAGCACGTTATCCGATCCTTCAGTCGGGCGAACCGTAGCCGAACCGGCACGAATAAAGAATTCGCCAGCTTCATGCGCATACGCGCCGCCAGAGAGACTGCTTAATACAAGGGCTGCCACCGCTAATTTTTTCATATCCGCTCCATCGTTGTGGTTTTAATCGCGGATGAGAATATACTTACAAATGAGTAATAAGTGATCTGCTACAGATCACATTAAAACCAGTAACTTAACATTCATTGATCTGGATTAATTTTTTGTTACGCATCCAAAAGCGATAAGTTGTTTCCATGTCAATTTTTGGCATTTCACGGTTACAAAATTTTCCCTTTTCCCCCTCTTGCTCTTCCTCTGGCGGCTGGATAATTTATCGCTCTCACAAGTTGATTTGATGCGTTCTTCTTTAGCAGGTGTGCCATGAGTGATATCAACCCGTGCATGACGTGCGGAGCCTGTTGTGCGTATTTTCGAGTCTCTTTCTACTGGGCCGAAGCCAGCGATGGCGGCGGTACCGTTCCGGTTCATCTTACCGAGCCGCTAACGCCCTTTCTGCGCTGCATGAGCGGCACAAACCAAAAGCAGGCCCGCTGCGTGGCGCTACAGGGCGAGCCCGGGGTCTCTACCCGGTGTTCCATCTATGAGGATCGGCCCAGCCCGTGCCGGGAATTTGCCATGTCGGGGGAAGATGGGCAGGTCAACGAAGCCTGCAATCGCGCCCGGGCGCGCGTTGGATTACCGCCGCTTTACAAAGATATGCTTTTCCATACAAGCCTTGATGCTGCCACAGCAGGTGCATCCGGTGTACAATTGCCGGCTAATTAACACCTGCAATACTCAAGGAGAGTGCATGTCTATCACGGCGAAGTCTGTCTACCGTGACACGGGAAACTTTTTCCGCAATCAGTTCATAACCTTTTTACTGATCGCTTTGCTATGTGCCTTTATCACGGTGGTGCTGGGCCATGCCTTCTCACCGAGTGAAGAACAGATTGCCAGCCTGAGCCAGGGCGACCATCTTGCCGGAAGCGTGGGGCTGTTTGAACTGGTGCAAAACATGACGCCGGAACAGCAGCAAATTCTGCTGCGGGCGTCTGCCGCGTCAACTTTCTCAGGCCTGATTGGTAATGCGGTTCTGGCGGGCGGCGTTTTGCTGATGATTCAGCTGGTCTCGGCGGGTCACCGGGTCAGCGCCTTACGGGCGATTGGTGCGAGTGCGCCAGTCTTACCTAAGCTGTTTATCCTGATCTTTTTAACCACCATGCTGGTGCAAATGGGGATTATGCTGGTCGTGGTGCCGGGCGTATTACTGGCTATCGTGCTCTCATTTGCGCCTGTGATGGTGGTGCAGGATAAGATGGGGATTTTTACCGCGATGCGCAGCAGCATCAGACTGGCATGGGCTAATATGCGTCTGGTGGCTCCCGCCGTGATCGGCTGGCTGCTCGCCAAAACGCTCCTGCTGTTGTTTGCACCGAATTTTGCGGTATTAACGCCCAATGTTGGCGCGGTAGTGGCGAATACGCTTAGCAATCTGATTTCAGCGGTACTGCTGGTCTATCTGTTCCGCCTGTATATGTTAATTCGTCAGTAATCCTGAGGCGGGCGGCATCGCTGCCACCCGCCCCGTTCAGAAGATGGAATCACAGAATGAAGCAGTTTCTTGATTTTTTACCGCTCGTGGTCTTTTTTGCTTTTTATAAGCTGTATGACATTTATGCCGCGACCACTGCGCTGATCGTTGCAACGGCTGTTGTTCTGATCTACAGCTGGGTTCGCTATCGCAAAGTCGAAAAGATGGCGCTGATAACGTTCGTCCTGGTCGCCGTGTTCGGCGGGCTTACGCTGTTCTTCCACAATGATGAATTTATTAAGTGGAAAGTGACCGTTATTTACGCGTTGTTTGCGGGCGCATTGTTAATTAGCCAGTGGGTCATGAAAAAGCCGCTGATCCAGCGCATGCTGGGCAAAGAGCTGACGCTGCCTCAGGAAGTCTGGTCCCGTCTGAATATAGCCTGGGCGGTCTTCTTTATTCTCTGTGGTCTTGCCAATATCTATATCGCCTTCTGGCTGCCGCAAAATATATGGGTCAACTTCAAGGTCTTTGGCCTGACCGCGCTGACCCTTATCTTCACGCTGTTAAGCGGCGTATACATCTATCGTCATATGCCCCAGGATGACAACCACTGATTAACGACTGACCAGAACGTCTACGACAGGCGTTCTGGTCTATTCTCTCCGCTGTAAAATCATAGTAGCATCCCGCCTGAAGTCTTCCGTTACGAGTTAAAACAATGACAACAACTAACGCCCCGCAGGGCGAACTGGTTTTACGCACACTGGCAATGCCCGCTGACACCAATGCCAATGGCGATATTTTTGGCGGCTGGCTGATGTCGCAGATGGATATGGGCGGCGCAATTCTGGCAAAAGAGATTGCCCACGGGCGCGTGGTGACTGTGCGAGTGGACGGCATGACCTTCCTGCGCCCGGTTGCGGTGGGAGATGTGGTTTGCTGCTACGCACGCTGCGTCAAACGCGGCAACACCTCTATTTCAATCAACATTGAAGTATGGGTTAAGAAAGTCTCTTCGGAACCCATTGGGCAGCGTTATAAGGCCACCGAAGCGCTGTTTATTTATGTTGCAGTGGATAGCGAGGGTAAACCTCGTCAACTTCCGCAGGCCTGATCGACAGGCAAAAAAAAGCCTCCTTTCGGAGGCTTTTTTTATTCCATCTGCGCCCCGCCATTCAGGCGGAAAACAATATTCACAATCAGTCCGTTGCCCGGTTTCCCGGCCTCATAGCGCCATCTGCGCATGGCAGATTTCACTTCGCGCTCAAACATATTAGAAGGTTGCGCAGACAAGATTTCCACGTTATCCACGCGGCCATCCGCGGTCACGTCAAATTTCACCCGTACGCGGCCTTCAATACGTAAGGCCTGCGCTCGCGCCGGATACTGAGGCTGGTTGCGACTCAGCGCGCGCGGGCCCGCAGGGGCACTGACTGTCGGCTTAGGCGCGGTTGCGGTGTTATTCATCACCGGACGCGAAGGCGCCGCATTCTCCACCGTCTGGGTCGCACGCGGTTCAACCGGCCGTTCCTCGCGTTTCGGACGCTCCTCGACCTTTTTCACCGGTTTTGGCTTCGGCTTAGGTTTTGGCTTCGGTTCAGGCTTGTGGATCACCACCGGCGCTTCCTTCGGTGGCGGCGGAACAGGCTCGGGCTCTGGCTCTGGTTCAGCCACCGGCTGCGGCGGCGGCGGTGCAACCTGCGGCGGTTCAAGATCGGCTGGCGATACCATCGTCACCGAAATCGGCTGCGCGGGCGCGGGCATTTCAATAACCTGATGAACCGAGGTATACAGCAAACCCGCCACAACAGCACCGTGAATCACGACAGAAAGCAGCGTCGGCCAGGGAAAGCGGCGAGGTAAATCAAGGGTCATCGAAGTCATAATCATCAACGTTAAAAAACCGAACACTGATTTTAAATGCAAATAGCAATCATATTCAATAAGACACTTTGTTCTTACGCAACTTTAGCGCATGAGAGGTCAAAAAAGGCGCATTCAGATCAGGGTATTAACATTGTTTTTATTTTACATTGCAGTCGTTTGCCCTTTCACATAACGTAACTGACACTTTTACCGGTTAAGGAGCTTCGCCGTGTTTTACGTGATTTACTCTGAAGATGTTGCTGATTCGCTCGAAAAACGCCAGGCCGTGCGCCCTGCGCATCTGGCACGTTTGCAGCTGCTCCAGGATGAAGGCCGTTTACTGACCGCCGGCCCAATGCCTGCAGTAGACAGCAACGATCCGGGTGCCGCCGGTTTTGCCGGTTCCACAGTGATTGCTGAGTTTGAATCTCAGGAAAGCGCTCAGGCATGGGCTGACGCAGATCCGTACGTTGCCGCAGGTGTGTATGCGAAAGTGACGGTTCGACCGTATAAGAAAGTGTTCTGATACCAAAGCGGCTCCGAAAGGAGCCTTTTTTGTGGCGGCGGCTATGCGTCTCTATGCCGGGTAAACTGCTGCTCTGTGATAAGGCTTCCCCGCTGGTCGCCTTCCCACACTTTACCAGCGTAGATCCAAACGAGTCGTACAGACACCGGGCGGCGGTAAGCTTATTGAATGTCCAGAGATGCACAGCAGAGCAACCAACACTGTCGCAAAAGCGCATCGCTTCGGTCAGCAGTTTTTTTCCCACCCCATGTCCCCGGCAGCCATCGTCAAGAATAAACCAGCGAAGATGGGCTTCACCCGGCGCCAAATCTTCGCCATCTATCGCCACTGAACCCACTATCCTGCCGTTCATCACCGCCAGCCAGATCTGGTTGCATGTCTTATCCAACCGTTCACTAAATTCTGCAACCCCTGCACTATCGTGAGCTCGTCGGAGTGCGTATCGTTACCCGTCTCACGGCATGCCAGCAGCGCCTTGGCATAGAGGGAGAGTCCCTCAGAAATGGTCTGCTGCTGGGCAGGAGCAAGACGCTTTATTGCTGAGACCACGCGCTCATTGCTAAAGATATTAATTTTACTGACCGTCCCATGACCTTTCGCGGTCAGCCTGAAACTCTTAACTCTCGCATCTTCAGCTGAAGTCACCTCTTCCAGTTCGCCCGCTGCAATCAGGCGAGCCAGCATCCGGCTAACGCTGGACTTTTCCAAGCCCAGCAGTTGCACCAGCTGACTCGCCGTCATTTCTTTGCGTAGGGCAATTTCGACCAGGGTTTGGAGGGCCTAAGGTGAGTAATTCGTTGAGGCCAGGGTAGAACTCATAAAACCTAACTCTCACACCATCAGGCGAGAGGAACGTCGAATAATACTGACTACCGGGGTTTCGCTGTGCATGTATTGCCCTCATCATTTAGTAGCACCATACAACTAAATGATGAGGAATTGTCAAACAGAATTAAAAAGGCTCCCTCAGGAGCCTTTCAATCAATGTAGCGACGCTAACCTCGCCGCAAATCCAACAAACAGCAGCCCTATCAGCCCGTTCCCCAGCGTTGCCAGTTTCTTTTTCGTTTTGAGATAGCGCGTGACAAACGCACCGGAGAAGATCAGGAAGCTCATGTACGTAAAGCTTATTAACTCCAGCGTCGTCGCGAGGATCAGGAAAGAAGTGCCGGTGCTCTGTGCATTCACGTCAATGAACTGAACAAAGAACGATACGTAGAACAGAATCGCTTTGGGATTGGTCAGGCTTAACACCAGCGAACGTTTCATGATCATACTGGCAGGTTCAGGGCCGCTCTCATGGGCGTTTTTCTGACGATTCACCACCGACCAGAGCATTTTGCCCCCCAGCCAGAGCAGATAGAAAGCCCCGAGATAGCGCACGATATTAAACAGTACCGGGGTGGTCTGGATTAATGCCGCGACGCCCGCCCAGGCAAGAAACATCAGAACCGCATCGCCGATAAATACGCCCGACGCGGCAAGATATCCTTTTTTAACGCCGTGTCCAATTCCGGTTTTGAGCACAAACAGGGTATTCGGCCCCGGTACCAGCACGATAAAAAACGCGCCAACAACATACGTCCAGAAATTCAGTACGCCAAACTCCGCAAACACTTCTCCCTCCTTTTGCTAAACACAGCAGGAATAGCGCTGCAAATACGCTATTCCCCAAAAAAATCAGACGCTATAAAATCAGCGGGCACCAGTTACGGTGCCCTCATGGTACTCAGATATCCTGGACTGCGAACAACAACGCATTGCGGTGCCGGGTCAATCCACATTTTCTGATGGCGTGAATACGCATATTGCGGCGGGATTGTGCTTCCAGCCAACGAGCCTTGCGACGACTCACCTGTCGCAACATGCGCCAGCGCCCTACTTCTGTTCTACTGCGCTTCATGTCTACAACTCTTTCTCTAACAGAATCGCCATTATAAACCCAACCCGCCAGCAAACCAGCGCTTTTACCTGGCGTTTTTATTTGCCAGATGAATCCTGATGCGTACACTCATAACAATACGCTTTCAAAAGGATTTTTTTACCTATGACAACCTTCTACACCGTGGTGAGTTGGCTGGTCATTTTGGGATACTGGCTGTTAATCGCGGGTGTGACATTACGCATCCTGATGAAGCGCAGAGCCGTACCCTCTGCCATGGCCTGGCTTCTGATCATCTACATCCTGCCGCTGGTGGGAATTATTGCCTATCTCTCTTTCGGTGAGCTTCATCTGGGTAAACGCCGCGCCGAGCGCGCCCGCGCCATGTGGCCCTCAACCGCAAAGTGGCTAAACGATCTTAAGGCCTGCAAGCATATCTTCGCCGAGGAGAACAGCAGCGTCGCCTCCTCACTGTTTAAGCTGTGCGAGCGCCGTCAGGGGATTGGCGGTGTTAAGGGCAATCAACTGCAACTACTTACCTCGTCCGACGACGTCATGCAGGCGTTAATCCGCGATATTCAGCTGGCGCGTCATAATATCGAGATGGTTTTTTATATCTGGCAGCCCGGTGGGATGGCTGACCAGGTCGCTGAATCGCTGATGGCCGCCGCGCGGCGCGGCATTCACTGCCGCCTGATGCTTGACTCCGCAGGCAGCGTGGCATTTTTCCGTAGCCCCTGGGCGAGCATGATGCGCAATGCCGGTATCGAAGTGGTTGAGGCGCTTAAGGTGAATCTCCTGCGCGTGTTTCTGCGCCGGATGGACCTCCGCCAGCATCGCAAAATGATCATGATCGATAACTATATTGCCTACACCGGCAGTATGAATATGGTTGACCCGCGCTTCTTCAAACAGGACTCGGGGGTGGGCCAGTGGGTGGATTTGATGGCGCGAATGGAAGGGCCGATTGCCACCTCGATGGGCATCGTTTATTCCTGCGACTGGGAGATTGAAACCGGCAAGCGTATCCTGCCGCCGCCGCCGGACGGCAATATTATGCCTTTTGAGGAGGCCAGCGGTCACACTATTCATACCATTGCTTCCGGGCCGGGCTTCCCGGAGGACTTAATCCATCAGGCGCTGCTGACGGCGACCTACTCAGCGCGTGAATATCTGATCATGACGACGCCCTACTTCGTCCCCAGCGACGACCTCCTGCACGCGATCTGTACCGCAGCGCAGCGCGGTGTCGATGTGAGCATCATTTTGCCGCGTAAAAATGACTCCCTACTGGTAGGCTGGGCCAGCCGGGCATTCTTTAGCGAACTGCTGGCCGCCGGGGTGAAAATTTACCAGTTTGAAGGCGGATTACTCCACACCAAGAGCGTTCTCGTCGACGGTGAACTGAGCCTGGTGGGAACGGTCAACCTGGATATGCGCAGCCTGTGGCTAAACTTTGAAATTACGCTGGTCATTGATGATGCCGGCTTTGGCGGCGATCTGGCAGCGGTGCAGGATGATTATATCTCCCGCTCGCGTCTGCTGGATGCCAGACTGTGGGTAAAACGTCCGCTGTGGCAGAGAATTGCCGAACGACTGTTTTACTTCTTTAGTCCGTTGCTGTAAAACGTGCCCAACGATGTTAAACAGGTAGTCATCATGGAAATGGATCTGAACAATCGCCTGACCGAAGACGAAACGCTCGAGCAGGCCTATGACATTTTTCTCGAACTGGCGGTTGATAACCTCGATCCCGCAGACGTGATCCTCTTTAATCTGCAGTTCGAAGAGCGCGGCGGCGCTGAATTGTTCGACCCTTCAGAAGACTGGGCTGAGCATGTTGATTTCGACCTGAATCCAGACTTCTTTGCCGAAGTGGTGATTGGGCTGGCCGATGAAGACGGTGGCGAAATTAACGATATTTTCGCTCGCGTCCTGCTGTGTCGCGAGAAAGACCACAAGCTGTGCCATATTCTCTGGCGCGAATAATAAAAAAGGCTGCGATTGCAGCCTTTTTTATTTACTCCGGCAATTTATTGCCACAGCGGTAACAAAACCGCGCGCTGTGTTCATGTTCGCCCTGCTGGCAATGAGGACACTTGCGCTGCTGCTTGCGGCTCTGAAAGGCACTACTCATGTGTGTAGTAATAAGCCCCGTCGGGATTGCTATCACCGAATAGCCAATCAAAATCAGCACTGACGCCACGATGCGACCCAGTGGGGTATGGGGCGTAATATCACCGTAACCCACGGTCGTGACGGTCACAATCGCCCAGTAGACGGACGCATTGAGCGTCGTAAAGCCATATCTGGGCCCTTCTATTAAATACATCAGCGCGCCAAAAACAATCATGACGATGGCAATAAACGAGTAGAACAGAATAAGCTGATGCCGTGCGCTGACGATCGCACTCCAGAACACGCGTAATGACGGCATAAAACGCAGTAATTTCAGAATACGTAATACCCGAATCACGCGCATCGCTCGCCAGACAAAGACATAACTGAGGCTGATCTCCGGCCACAGCCACATCACATAGAGCGGCAGGGTGGTGGCTAAATCGATAAATCCCCAGAAGCTGAAAACATATCTGGCCGGATTAGGCCAGGCTATCACTCTGAGGAGATATTCGGCGGTAAAGACCAGGGTAATCACCAGCTCAAGCCAGACAAAGATATGCCATTCGTCAAACGTCAGGTGGTATTGCGTCCCGGCACCCGATTCAAAAAAAATGACAACCACGCTGAGAAGCGCAAATAAACCGCAAACACCTTCGACGCGACGCCCGGATACCGTTTCAGGATCGAATAGGAAATGATAAAGCCGCCGACGAGCTGACGTGAATAAACGCGACACAATAACCTCTCAAAAAATAAGGGCTGACATCATGTCAGCCCTTGCGATTATAACGGGTCTACTTTCAGGCAGGAAACCGCATGTCGGAAACTGCCTTCGAGAACCGGTCGCGTTTTAGCACATTCCGGCCCGGCCATCGGGCAGCGCGTGCGGAAGACGCAGCCTGACGGCGGGTTAATCGGCGAAGGTAATTCCCCTTCCAGAAGCTGGATGGTTTTATTCTTTTCCAGATCCGGATCGGGGATCGGCACCGCGGACATCAGCGCTCTGGTGTAAGGATGCAATGGATTGTGGTACACCTCGTCATAGGTGCCCAGCTCAACGGCATGACCCAAGTACATCACCAACACGCGGTCAGAGATGTGTTTTACCACGGCCAGATCGTGCGCAATGAAGATCAGCGACAGCCCCATTTCGCGCTGCAGCTTCTGCAGCAGGTTAACCACCTGCGCCTGAATGGACACGTCCAGCGCGGAAACCGGCTCATCGCAGATAATCAGCTTCGGTTCGAGGATCAGCGCACGGGCTATACCAATACGCTGGCACTGACCGCCGGAGAATTCGTGCGGGTAGCGGTTGATGAGGTTAGGCAACAGGCCGACTTTCATCATCATTGCCTTAACGCGATCGCGCACTTCCTGACGAGACATCTTCGGATGATAGGTCCGCAGCGGCTCGGCAATAATCTCGCCAATGGTCATACGCGGGTTAAGTGATGCCAGCGGATCCTGGAAAATCATCTGGATATCGCTGCGCACCTCGCGCCACTCGTCGGGCTTCATGCCCAGCAGATCTTTACCCAGCCAGGCCACTTTACCGTCGGTGGCTTTGACCAGACCGATAATGGCTCGCGCAAAGGTCGATTTACCGCAGCCGGACTCTCCCACCACGCCCAGAGTTTCCCCTTCATACAGGCGCAGCGTGACGCCGTCCACCGCTTTCAGGGTCTTCGGCGGCTGCCAGAACCACTGTTTGCCGTCTTTAATGTCGAAATGCACTTTAAGGTCAGCGATTTCGAGCAGCACGTTGCGTTTTTCATCTAATGCGTTCATACCAGCTCCTCCTGCGGCTTAAAGCAGGCGCGCAGACGGCCTGGTGCAAACTCTTCCAGCGGCGGAGCGCTGTTGCAGATTTCCATCGCGTGCGGGCAGCGCGGCTGGAACGGACAGCCTTTCGGCAGACGCAGCAGGTTTGGCGGGTTGCCCGGAATGGTGAGCAGAGATTCCCCTTCCGCATCAAGACGCGGCACCGCATTCAACAGACCAATCGAGTACGGGTGCGCAGGCTGATAGAAGACATCGCGCGCTTTGCCGTACTCCATGGTACGACCGGCGTACATCACCAGCACTTTGTCACAGATGCCCGCAACCACGCCCAGGTCGTGTGTGATCATGATAATCGCCGTGTTGAACTCACGCTTCAGCTCGTTCAACAGGGTCATAATTTGCGCCTGAACGGTAACGTCCAGCGCGGTGGTTGGTTCGTCGGCAATCAGCAGCTTTGGCCGGCACAGCAGCGCCATCGCAATCATCACGCGCTGACGCATACCGCCAGAAAACTCGTGCGGGAACATGCGCATACGCTTGCGTGCTTCCGGCATTTTCACCGCATCCAGCATTTTGACCGACTCTTCAAAGGCTTCCGCTTTGCCCAGGCCTTTGTGCAGCATCAGGACTTCCATCAGCTGCTCGCCTACGCGCATATACGGATTCAGCGAGGTCATGGGATCCTGGAAAATCATCGAGATCTGCTCAGCGCGCAGCTTGTTCAGCTCGTGCTCCGGCAGGTTAAGGATTTCACGACCGTTGAATTTAGCGGAACCGCCAATCACGCCGTTAGCAGCCAGCAGGCCCATTAACGCAAAGGCAGTCTGCGATTTACCGGATCCGGATTCGCCCACGATTCCGAGCGTTTCGCCCGCGCGCAGGTTGAAGTTGAGATCGTTGACGGCGGTAACATCCCCGTCCGGCGTTTTAAAGGTCACGCGGAGGTCTTTCACATCCAGCAGAAGATTATTCTGCTGTTGCGCCTGTGGCGCAGTGGCCGTTTCAATAATTGTCATGACGGCGCTCCTTAACGGTCTTTCGGGTCGAGGGCATCACGCAGGCCATCGCCGATAAAGTTAAAACAAAACAGGGTAACGACCAGGAAACCCGCCGGATAAAGCAGCAGCCACGGTGAAACTTCCATCGAGTTTGCGCCATCGCTCAGCAGCGCGCCCCAGCTGCTCAGAGGCTCTTGTGTACCGAGACCCAGGAAGCTAAGGAAAGATTCGAACAGGATCATGCTTGGCACCAGCAGTGAGGCATAGACCACCACCACGCCCAGCACGTTAGGGACGATATGGCGAACCACAATATTCCCGGTAGATACGCCGCCTACCTGCGCCGCTTCGATAAACTCTTTGCGTTTAAGGCTCAGCGTCTGGCCGCGAACTATACGCGCCATATCCAGCCAGGAAACCATCCCGATGGCCACGAAGATTAACAGGATATTTTGACCAAAGAAGGTCACCAGCAGGATGACGAAGAACATAAACGGGAAGGAGTTCAGGATTTCCAGCAGACGCATCATTACCGAGTCTATTTTGCCGCCAAGATAGCCGGAAAGTGAGCCGTAGAGCGTACCCACGATCACCGCCACCAGCGCGGCAGCAATACCGACCATAAGCGAGATACGGCCACCGATAGCGACACGCACCAGCAGATCGCGTCCGGAAGAGTCCGTGCCAAAATAGTGGCCAGACTCCATATCCGGCGCGCTGGACATCATGCCCCAGTCGGTGTCGAAATAGGTAAATTGCGACAGCATCGGCGCCAGGGTCACAAACAGCGCGATGATCACCAGAACAACCAGACTGGCAACCGCTGCACGGTTGTGCATAAAGCGACGGCGCGCGTCCTGCCAGAGGCTACGACCTTCTACTTCCAGTTTTTCACTGAAGTTTTCCAGCGCCTCGCTGTTTTTCTTACTCAACATCATGGCGTGCTCCAGTTAGTAACGGATTTTCGGGTCGATGACGGCGTACAGGACATCGACGATAGCGTTAAAGAGAATGGTCAGCGCACCGACGAGAATCGTCAGGCTCAGTACCAGCGAATAGTCGCGGTTGAGTGCGCCGTTAACGAACAGCTGACCAATGCCAGGCAGGCCGTAGATTGTTTCGATAACCATCGAGCCGGTGATGATCCCGACGAACGCCGGCCCCATGTAGGAGAGCACGGGCAACAGCGCCGGTTTGAGCGCGTGGCGGAAGATAATCCGACGCATCGGCAGGCCTTTAGCGCGCGCGGTCCGAATAAAGTTCGAATGCAGCACTTCGATCATTGAACCACGGGTGATACGCGCGATACTGGCGATGTACGCCAGCGATAATGCCACCATCGGCAAAATCATGAACTTCAGTGCCCCGCCGTTCCAGCCGCCGCCAGGCAGCCACTTCAGCGTGATGGCAAATATCATCACCAGTAATGGCGCGACAACGAAGCTGGGTATGACTACCCCGGTCATTGCCACCCCCATTACGGCATAATCCCATTTGGTATTTTGTCTGAGCGCGGCGATTACGCCTGCGGTGACCCCGAAAACGATCGCCAGAATGAATGCCGCAGCACCCAACTTAGCCGAAACCGGGAAGCTGGACGCGACCAGGTCGTTAACGGAATAGTCTTTATATTTAAATGACGGTCCAAAATCGCCGTGCGCCAGCTGCTTCAGGTAGTTGAAGTACTGGGTGGAGATAGGATCGTTCAAGTGATATTTCGCTTCGATATTCGCCATAACTTCAGGCGGTAGCGTACGCTCACCGGTAAATGGACTGCCCGGCGCAAGACGCATCATGAAGAAGGAAATCGTGATGAGAATAAATAGCGTTGGAATCGCTTCAAGACAGCGACGTAGGATAAATTTCAACATTGCCCGTACCTTCTGGCGTGTGCCTATATAATGTGACGTTGGTTAGACACCGTGGGGCGAGCACGCCCGCCCCACTCATTGCCATTAATGCTTGATAATATACAAGTTTTTAACGTAGATATTATCCATCGGGTCTTTACCGGTATACCCACCTACCCACGGTTTCACCAGACGGGCGTTAACGTAGTAGTAAACCGGAACGATCGCGGAATCTTTATCCAGCTGCTGCTCGGCTTTAGAGTACAGTTCTGTACGCTGCGCTTCGTCAGTGGTTTTCAGCGTGTCGCCAATCAGCTTGTCGAATGCCGGGCTCTTATAGTGCGCGGTGTTGTTCGAGCTGTCGCTCAGCATGGTGTTCAGGAAGGAGGTCGGTTCGTTATAGTCCGCACACCAGCCAGCACGCGCCACGTCAAAGGTGCCCTGATGACGGCTGTCGAGGAAGGTTTTCCACTCCTGGTTCTCGAGCTTCACGTTTGCGCCCAGGTTCTTTTTCCAGATCGAGGCGACGGCGATAGCCAGTTTTTTGTGCAGATCTGAGGTGTTATACAACAGGCTGAAAGTCAGCGGCTTATCTGCGGTGTAGCCGGCTTCGGCCAGCAGTTTCTTCGCTTCCGCGTTACGCTGTTCCTGAGTCTGTTTGAACCACTCTGGTTCGGTCAGTTTTGCCCCATCGGTATATGGAGGGGTATAGCTGTACGCCGGCAGATCGCCCTGGTTTTTCACTTTGTTCACGATGATATCGCGATCCAGTGCCAGCTTCAGCGCGGTACGGACACGTACGTCGGTAAACGGTGCTTTCTGGTTGTTGATTTCATAGTAATAGGTGCACAGGTACGGATCGACGTGAACCTCTTTAGGGATCTCTTTTTTCAGTTTCTGGAACAGTTCAATCGGCATGTTGTTATAGGTCATGTCGATTTCACCGCTGCGGTAGCGGTTAACGTCAGTCACTTCGGACGAAATTGGCAGATAGGTAACCTGATTAATAACGGTTTTCGCGTTGTCCCAGTATTGCGGGTTACGCTCAAGCACCATACGTTCGTTGACCACCCAATCTTTGAGCTTATAGGCACCGTTGGTCACGATATTGGCAGGCTGCGTCCATTTCTCACCAAATTTTTCCACGGCGGATTTTGGTACCGGAGAAACGGACGGGTGAACCAGCAGCTTATAGAAGTACGGAACAGGTTCGCTCAACGTCACTTCAAAGGTATTGGCATCGATCGCTTTTACGCCCAGGTCGGTAACAGGTTTTTTGCCCGCGATGATGTCATCAATATTGGCGATGTGGCCATATTGCAGGTAGCTCGCATACGGAGAGGCGGTGGTGGGATTCGCCAGACGCTGCCAGCTATAAACGAAATCTTCGGCCGTAACCGGTGTACCGTCGGACCATTTCGCATCTTTACGCAGATGGAATGTCCAGACTTTGAAATCTTTGTTTTCCCATTTTTCTGCTACACCCGGTGCCGGGTGGCCGTCTACGTCTGTCACCAGCAGGCCTTCGAACAGGTCGCGGTTAACGTTAGACTCAGGAACACCTTCAATTTTGTGCGGGTCAAGAGACTGAACTTCCGCACCGTTGTTACGCACCAGCGTCTGTTTCTCCGCCAGTTGAACACCTGCAGGAACGTCCGCAGCCATTGCAGCGTTGCCCGCGATTAGCGCAGTTAAAATCCCCGCCGCTACCAGATTTTTTTTTGTGATGATGGACATTGTGTTGGTACTCCACTCATTATAATGACTGGCCTTCGCCAGCTGTGTAATCCCCTGTTGGGGCCTGTACAGCGCAGGAGTTTTTTTTGCTGCTGTCAGGTTCTTCTTTTACTGCTTGCTATCACCGACTTTTTTATTACTGACCGCTCGTATGGCCGTCTTGCGTCGATTCTTAACAGGCCTCCCCTGTTTGAGACCTGCGATGGATATCTGAGAAGAGAACCATATGAAAATAATTCTCATCTGCTTGTTTTATGCTGCAAAATATTAGGCCGGAAAGTATCAAATGGCGTAAACGCGCGCCAATACATTTTGCAAATTTGTTAAGCAATTCTCTTTTGCGGTGAGCACCGCATCGTTGAGGGCAGCCCTGCCGGACATCAAACATCACTTAAAAAACATGACATTCAATAGGATAGAGAAAACTTTCTCTACAAGCGCGTCGCTGCGCTATCATCGAGTGATTCTGTACAAAAATTTAACAACTGGTTATTATTTAGCACATTCATCTAGGGGAATGTTGAATTTACTAATATCATTTCGGTTATCTCTCAGCAAGCCCCAGAGTATCATGTGAGTAAAATAACAGAGCGATCGAAGGTTTTCTGCGCAGGCGGGTTTGGGGGAACTTAGTAAATTGTTGAAATACAAGAAATGAACGTTATTAGTAGAATTTATTATGATATGTGAGCATTTCAACTTTAGTTATAGGATTTACTGATAATGACGTAAAAAAACGGAGCCGTGGCTCCGTTCTTTCATACGAAATATCAGTGCAGCAAACCGGGGAAAATGCTTTTAATACCCGTAACGATGAATTCAATCCCTAACGCCATCAACAGCAGGCCCATGATACGCGTTATGACGTTAATACCCGTCTGCCCCAACAGACGTACCAGCCAGGGCGCCATGCGGAAAACTCCCCAACAGCAGAGCGCAAAAATGGCAATAGCAACTGAAAATCCAATCAGGTGCATCAGGCTATGGTAACGCGTGCCCCAGACAATGGTTGAACTGATAGCCCCAGGACCGGCCATGAGCGGTAAGGCCAGCGGCACCACGCCAATACTTTCGCGGATGGCGGTTTCTGACTTCTCCTGCTTGTTCTGTTTATCCTCGCCGAGCTTACCGCTGATCATGGACATGGCGATGGTCACGACCAGAATCCCACCCGCAATGCGGAAAGAGTCGATCGAAATTCCGAAGAGCTGGAGAATGGCGTCACCCAGGAAAAGGGAGGTGAGCAATATGATAGCCACCGACAGGTTAGCGGTGAGGTTGGTTTTATTCCTGGCCGCCGCCGTCTGATAACTCGTCATACTAATGAAGACAGGAATGATCCCCACCGGGTTGACCAGGGCAAACAAACCAATAAAAAATTTAAAATATGTTGGAAAATCAAAGAGCGTTTGGATCACGTTTTGCTCCGCTTATACACATGCCCGGGACTGACAATTTGTCGTTAGAAATCGCGCTGAAGATACCCTTTTTATTAGCATACTTCACTCGAAATCTGTGCCAAAACGTTATCATTTCATATGTTAAACATATGTATAATCAATGAAAGTGCCACTTCCAATACTTACGTAATTATTTAACACTGGAAAAATCTCAATGAAATAACCCTGCTGAAAGGTATCAGCTTGGGAGAAAATTGACGCAGATCATGATTTCCGTACTCAGAAGTGAGTAATCTTGGTTACGCCCCAGGGAGATCGCCTGACAAAAAGGGATGATGCTAAGGTAAGGCTCTTTTAGTAAATTAGTGTGCTGACGCATAAAGTAACTCTTTGTTTTTCCTTTGTGTTATGCAAGTCGTATCGGCTCTGTCTATACTGTGTGACGTATCGAGCGCTGGTTTACTAAAAGAGTTTAAACATTATCAGGAGAGCATTATGGCTGTTACTAATATCGCTGAACTGAACGCCCTCGTCGAGCGCGTTAAAAAAGCCCAGCGTGAATATGCCAATTTCACCCAAGAACAGGTTGATAAAATCTTCCGCGCGGCCGCACTGGCTGCTGCAGATGCTCGAATCCCTCTCGCTAAAATGGCCGTTGCCGAATCCGGCATGGGTATCGTGGAAGATAAAGTGATTAAAAACCACTTCGCTTCTGAGTATATCTACAACGCCTATAAAGATGAGAAAACCTGTGGCGTGCTGTCCGAAGACGACACCTTCGGTACCATCACCATCGCTGAACCTATCGGCATCATCTGCGGTATTGTTCCGACCACTAACCCAACGTCTACTGCTATCTTCAAATCACTGATTAGCCTGAAGACCCGTAACGCAATCATCTTCTCTCCACATCCACGTGCGAAAGACGCGACCAACAAAGCGGCAGATATCGTCCTGCAGGCGGCTATCGCTGCTGGTGCACCAAAAGATCTGATTGGCTGGATCGACCAACCTTCTGTTGAGCTCTCCAACGCGCTGATGCATCACCCGGACATTAACCTGATCCTGGCGACCGGTGGTCCTGGCATGGTTAAAGCCGCATACAGCTCCGGTAAACCAGCTATCGGTGTGGGTGCCGGTAACACCCCTGTTGTTATCGACGAAACCGCTGACATCAAACGTGCCGTTGCGTCTGTACTGATGTCTAAAACCTTCGATAACGGCGTGATCTGTGCTTCTGAACAGTCTGTTGTTGTTGTCGATTCCGTGTACGATGCAGTTCGCGAACGTTTCGCCAGCCATGGCGGCTACCTGCTGCAGGGCAAAGAGCTGAAAGCAGTTCAGGACATCATCCTGAAAAATGGCGCGTTGAACGCTGCCATCGTGGGTCAGCCGGCTTACAAAATTGCTGAACTCGCAGGCTTTACCGTTCCGGCAACAACCAAAATCCTTATCGGTGAAGTGAAAGTTGTCGACGAAAGCGAGCCGTTTGCACATGAAAAACTGTCTCCAACGCTTGCCATGTACCGTGCGAAAGATTTCGAAGACGCGGTAGAGAAAGCCGAGAAACTGGTAGCCATGGGCGGTATCGGTCACACGTCTTGTCTGTACACCGACCAGGACAACCAGCCAGAACGCGTTGCCCACTTCGGTCAGATGATGAAAACTGCACGTATCCTGATTAACACCCCTGCTTCTCAGGGTGGTATCGGTGATCTGTACAACTTTAAACTCGCACCTTCCCTGACTCTGGGTTGTGGTTCCTGGGGTGGTAACTCCATCTCTGAAAACGTTGGTCCAAAACACCTGATCAACAAGAAAACCGTTGCTAAGCGAGCTGAAAACATGTTGTGGCACAAACTTCCGAAATCTATCTACTTCCGCCGTGGCTCACTGCCAATCGCGCTGGATGAAGTGATTACTGATGGCCACAAACGTGCGCTCATCGTGACTGACCGTTTCCTGTTCAACAACGGCTACGCTGACCAGATCACCTCTGTACTGAAAGCGGCTGGCGTTGAAACTGAAGTGTTCTTTGAAGTTGAAGCTGACCCTACCCTGAGCGTTGTGCGTAAAGGTGCTGAACTGGCTAACTCCTTCAAACCAGATGTGATTATCGCACTGGGTGGCGGTTCCCCAATGGACGCCGCGAAAATCATGTGGGTCATGTACGAGCATCCTGAAACCCACTTCGAAGAACTGGCGCTGCGCTTTATGGACATCCGTAAACGTATCTACAAGTTCCCGAAAATGGGCGTAAAAGCGAAAATGATCGCGGTAACAACCACTTCCGGTACTGGTTCAGAAGTTACGCCATTCGCAGTAGTAACGGACGATGCAACAGGTCAGAAATATCCACTGGCTGACTATGCACTGACCCCAGACATGGCTATCGTTGATGCGAACCTGGTCATGGAGATGCCGAAATCACTGTGTGCGTTCGGTGGTCTGGATGCGGTAACTCACGCCCTGGAAGCTTATGTTTCTGTGCTGGCATCTGAGTTCTCTGACGGTCAGGCTCTGCAGGCTCTGAAACTGCTGAAGGAAAACCTGCCAGCGTCCTACAACGAAGGGTCTAAAAACCCGGTAGCACGTGAACGCGTTCATAGTGCAGCAACCATCGCCGGTATCGCGTTTGCGAACGCCTTCCTGGGTGTTTGCCACTCCATGGCGCACAAGCTGGGTTCTCAGTTCCACATTCCTCACGGTCTGGCGAACGCCCTGTTGATCAGTAACGTTATCCGTTACAACGCTAACGACAACCCAACCAAGCAGACTGCTTTCAGCCAGTACGACCGTCCGCAAGCGCGTCGTCGTTACGCTGAAATCGCAGACCACCTTGGTCTGAGCGCACCGGGTGACCGCACTGCTGCGAAGATTGAGAAACTGCTGGCATGGCTGGAAAGCCTGAAAGCTGAGCTGGGTATTCCAAAATCTATCCGTGAAGCAGGCGTTCAGGAAGCTGACTTCCTCGCTCATGTAGATAAGCTGTCTGAAGATGCATTCGATGACCAGTGTACTGGTGCTAACCCGCGCTACCCACTGATCTCCGAGCTGAAACAGATTCTGCTGGATACCTTCTACGGTCGTGAGTTCAAAGAAAGTGACGTTGCCGCTGTGAAAACAGAAGTTCCTGTCATCAAAGCTGACAAGAAAGCGAAGAAAAGCGCTTAATTAGCAGCAGATGAAAAACCCGCCTTTATGGCGGGTTTTTTTATGTCTGTATAACAAGGCTGGCGTTATTTCCTGTTGTCGTGCTGAATCGCCGTCAGCGAGCCTACAGACAACGCCTCTTTATAATGCTTACGACAGACTGAAACATAGCGCTCATTACCGCCTATAACCACCTGCTCGCCATCTGCATAAGGTTTCCCGGCCTGGTCGAGACGAAGCACCATGCTGGCTTTGCGACCGCAGAAGCAGATTGTTTTCAATTCGACAAGCTTATCCGACCAGGCGAGCAAGTACTGGCTACCGGCAAAGAGCTCACCGCGGAAATCCGTACGCAGGCCATAACACAGCACGGGAATATCAAGCTTATCGACCACCTCTGAAAGGGCATGAACCTGTTCACGCGTCAGAAACTGGCTCTCATCTACCAGAACACAGTGAATGGGCTGCAAAGCATGTTCTGTACGAATGTCCTCAAACAGATCGGTTTTCGGGTTAAACAGTCTGGCAGGCGATGAGAGCCCTATTCTTGAGCTCACTTTCCCTGCGCCAAAGCGATCGTCAATTTCAGCCGTATAAACAACGCTACGCATCCCACGCTCCTGGTAATTGTACGAGGATTGCAGCAACGCGGTGGATTTCCCGGCATTCATTGCCGAATAGTAGAAATAAAGTTGTGCCATTGGCCGTAAAACCCTAATCAATGTGTAATATTCCCGATGATTCATTCTACCATAATTTGTCAGGTCATCAGCGATGCAGCACACAGAGGAAGCGTTTCAGCACAGAGTTCACAACCTTCTTTTCATGAAAATAGCCCGTTAAAACATGAAGTAAACTCCTTCTGCCCGGCCAATATGTTATATGTTCAGCCAAACATAACACTGCTTTTTATAGTGGAATCCCCGTTCTTTAAAATTCACTATTTATTAACTATTACGGTCTTAACATCACGGTAGGGAACTAATACAAAAGGCTGATATTTCTCCGCCGCAACTATAATTCCTGCGGTAAATGTCACAAAAAAAAGATGCAATCGACCGGGTCCAGCCGGGTTAGCTGATAACAAACGAGACTGTTGGGTGATGAAATTTAAGTTAGCGTAATTAATAATAGCGGCATTATTTAGTATTTTTTGAATTCCTTACATTCCTGGCTATTGCACAACTGAATTTATGGCTCTATTATTAGGTCAACAAACCACCCCCCATTATAAGTTTGAGATTACTACAATGAGCGAAGCACTTAAAATTCTGAACAACATCCGTACTCTTCGTGCGCAGGCAAGAGAATGCACCCTCGAAACGCTTGAAGAAATGCTGGAAAAATTAGAAGTTGTAGTTAATGAACGTCGTGAAGAAGAAAGCGCAGCTGCTGCTGAAATCGAAGAACGTACTCGTAAACTGCAGCAATATCGTGAAATGCTGATTGCTGATGGTATCGATCCAAATGAATTGCTGAACAGCATGGCTGCAGCTAAAACCGGTACTAAAGCCAAGCGTGCTGCTCGTCCTGCTAAATATAGCTACGTTGACGAGAACGGCGAAACTAAAACCTGGACTGGCCAGGGCCGCACTCCTGCTGTTATCAAGAAAGCCATGGACGAACAAGGTAAACAGCTGGACGACTTCCTGATCAAGGATTAATCCAACCCTATTCAGAAAAATCCCGCGTAATGCGGGATTTTTTTTAACCTAAATTTGTCGCAAACATCCCCTTACACTCTGTCATAAAGCATTATTTGGCAATTTTAATAACTGTACTTAGAGACAGGTTTCAGAAGTGTTTAGGGCATAAAAAAACCGGTGGGCAGCGCCTCACCGGTTTCGAACATATGGTACCGTGGCTTATTTCTTAATACCTACGCTCTCTTTGAGCCAGGTTTTAAATTCTTCACCAAGAGTATTGTGGCGAATACCATATTCAACGAACGCCTGCATATAACCAAGCTTATTACCGCAGTCATGGCTCTTACCTTTCATATGGTAAGCCTCAACGGTCTCTTTCTCGATCAGCATATCAATCGCATCCGTCAGCTGAATCTCATCACCCGCTCCTGGAGGCGTTTTCGCCAGCAGAGGCCAGATTTCAGCGCTCAGGACATAGCGACCTACAACGGCCAGGTTTGAAGGCGCTACGTCGGCTTTAGGCTTCTCTACCACGCCAACCATTGGCACGCTTTCGCCCGGTTCAAGGTTAACGCCTTTGCAGTCAACCACACCGTATGCCGTCACGTCTTCAACAGGCTCAACCATGATCTGGCTGCTGCCGGTTTCGTCGAAACGTTTGATCATCTCAGCAAGGTTATCCTGAGAAAGATCGGATTCGTATTCGTCCAGAATTACGTCAGGCAGAATTACCGCTACAGGCTCATCACCTACGACAGGATGTGCGCACATCACAGCGTGGCCCAGACCTTTAGCCAGGCCCTGACGAACCTGCATAATGGTAACGTGCGGCGGGCAAATAGACTGAACTTCTTCTAACAGCTGACGCTTAACACGCTTTTCCAGCATGGCTTCAAGTTCAAAGCTTGTATCGAAATGGTTTTCGATAGAGTTTTTTGATGAATGCGTAACCAGCACAATTTCAGTGATGCCGGCTGCGATACATTCATTAACGACATACTGGATTAATGGCTTATCAACCAGAGGCAGCATCTCTTTAGGAATTGCCTTAGTTGCTGGTAACATCCTGGTCCCCAATCCCGCTACCGGGATGACGGCCTTTCTGACTTTCGAATTTAGGGCAGCCATTCAAATTCTCCTGAGCTGTTCAAGTTTTGAACTTTTATGCAATAAATAACGCGTTGAGTATATCAGCCTCGCCCCGCAGTTCGGGTCTGAAAAGAACGCGTTGCCGATCAATTAGGATAAATACGCATGAAACTGGGCAGCGATAGTAGCACTCCCCGTAAAACACAGGTAAAGCAATCTTAAAATTAAGATCCAATTGCTTATTCCGTGGACAACATTAAGCGTAGCCGTCCCCCGGCTCCCCAAATTTGGCACTGCCAGGAGGAACAGCGGTGGCTAATTTGATTAAGATACGCCGTACCCAATGTGCCAAGCGGCACACCGTTACTCACCTCAATATGATGTTCACCGGTATTAAGTGAAGCGTTGAGACCCGCTGAGACGAGGATCAGATTCTTTAAACCGCTGTGGTAATAGCCGACCAGCAGCGGGAACTGTCCGGGCAAATTAGCCTGACGAAAAAGCTGGTTTACCTGTTTGAGCAAACTGCCTAACTCCGGCAGCCGTTGTCCCTGATGCGATAACTGTTCCTGCAGCAAACCATTAAAAAGCGCGCGAAGAAGCAACGCGGCTAATACGCCATTATCCCCCGCACGGGTGACATCCAGAGAATAAAACGCAAGGTCGGAATCAGATAATGGTGCGATATCCAGCACCAGTCCCGGCTGGTCAGCCGCCACCAGCTGGCGATAATTTACACGGCAGTGTGAAATAGTTTGCTGTACAGGCGGCTGAAGTTCTTGCAACAGTTTCGCCGCAGCAGGCGGATCGCTCACCAGGGCATCCCAGTCCTGGAAAAGACGCTCCTCTTCCTCTACCCGGGAATTAAACATATTCGGATAAAGGCACGCTAAGACCGTTTCTCGCAGCCGGTTCAGATCCTTGACCGGCTTAAGCAGAATATCCTGGACGCCAAGACGCAATGCTTTGGCGATATCCGCCATATTCTCTGTGGCAGAGATCACCAGAATAGGCGTCTGGTTGCCTTCGTTACGCAGATATTCAACCAGCTTCAGCCCATTCATGCGCGGCATCTCAATGTCGCAAATCATCAAATCGGGCGTAATGCTGATCATTTTTTCCAGGGCGTCGATACCATCTTCAGCGAGTGAAGTGATTGCTCCCAGCGAGGATAACCACGAATCCAGTAGCGATCGGAAAACGGGCTCGTCTTCTACAATCAAAATGTGTTTTCCGGCCAATGGCTGCGTCATGGTTCCTCCCCTGGCTGACAGTAACTAAATAGTGGCATGCGATCGGCACTATCGCCTGTCAGATTTTGCTGAAGTAGTCAAAAAAAGGTGCTTAACGTGCTGTTTGCACAAAAGGCAACAATTCGTCCATTTTCTTTTCGACGGCTAACGAGCCCGCTGCGATGGCGGCCTCAGCCCGATGGAAATCAAGAGTAGAGATTTGCGGACAGTAAGGCTGAATAAGAATATCTGGCGGGTCGCCAGCCATACGATTGCGCTTAAGGCGGTTCTCCAGAACCTGGATTGACGTGGTCATGATTTCCATCGCCGTCGGCGCGGCAACCGAGCGTCGCGCGGCCATGCGCCCGATTCTGCCGCGCAGGCGCTCATGCCAGGCCAGTTTCTCGCCCTCGGCATCTTCGCTCTGTAGATTGACCGGCATGAGGTCCTGTTGCATCAGGTGGGCGTCGTGCTGCAGGTCGACGGCAATCACGATATCCGCCCCCATTGCACGGGTCAGAGAGATGGGAACCGGATTTACAACGCCACCGTCGACAAGCCAGTAACCGTTGTGTGGGACAGGTGCCATAAGCCCCGGCATGCTGCAGGAGGCGCGCACGGCAAGATGGATATCCCCTTCGGTTAGCCAGAGTTCGCGTCCCGTGCTGAGGTTCGTCGCGACGGCGCCGAAGGGCATCTGACAATCAGTAAAGTCTTCGAGAGGCATAACCTGGCGGAACTGGTTAAAGACGCGTTCGCCGCGCAACAACCCACCCCGCTGCCACGAAAGGTCCATCAGACGCAGGACGTCCCAGTAACTGAAGGAACGCACCCAGGTCTCGAGTTCCGGAAGCTTCCCGCACGCGTAAGCGGAGCCGACAAGCGATCCTATTGAACAACCTGCGACAATATCTACGTTAATGCCCATCTTGTTTAAGGCATTAATCACGCCGATGTGTGACCATCCCCGGGCTGCACCTGAGCCCAGCGCCAGTCCAATTTTAACCTTTCTCATTAGCCCTGTTTTACTTCCCCTGGATTCCTGACATAGCGTCAACGCATCAGCTCAGTTAACATAGTGCTACCCGAAGCGTTTTACGCCTTTATTATTTGTTCCAGGAAGAGAATCGTGTCTCAACTCTGCCCTTGTGGTAGCGCTCTGGAGTATAGCCTATGTTGCCAGCGATATCTGTCTGGCGATCAGGTTGCACCAGACCCGTCACACCTCATGCGTTCACGTTACACTGCTTTTGTGATCAAAGACGCAGACTACCTGATTAAAACCTGGCATCCCTCCTGCCACGCTGCCGAATTCAGACAGGACATCGAAGCCGGCTTCGCGAACACGCAGTGGCTCGGCCTTACCGTCTATGAATCCTCAACGGGCAGCCATGTTGATGAAGGTTACGTCAGCTTTGTTGCTCGTTTTACCGAGATTAATAAACCGGGTGCCATTATCGAGCGTTCCCGGTTCTTAAAGGAAAGCGGGCAGTGGTATTATATTGACGGAACGCGCCCACAGTTTGGTCGTAACGATCCCTGCCCGTGTGGTTCAGGTAAAAAATTTAAAAAGTGTTGCGGGCAGTAATGCCTGACAACCCAGACTTCGCAAATACAAACAGGATTTCCCGGCGATGCAATCATTACAACGTAAAGTTCTGCGCACCATCTGTCCCGATCAAAAAGGACTGATCGCACGAATTACCAACATTTGCTACAAACATGAACTGAATATCGTGCAGAACAACGAGTTCGTTGACCACCGTACCGGCCGCTTCTTTATGCGTACCGAACTCGAAGGTATTTTCAACGACACCACCCTGCTTGCCGATCTCGACAGCGCGCTTCCGGAAGGTTCCGTGCGCGAACTGACCCCAGCGGGTCGACGCCGCATCGTGATTCTGGTGACCAAAGAAGCACACTGTCTGGGCGACCTGCTGATGAAAGCAAACTACGGCGGTCTGGACGTGGAAATAGCTGCCGTTATTGGCAACCATGAGACGCTGCGCACGCTGGTCGAGCGCTTTGATATTCCGTTCGAGCTGGTTAGCCACGAAGGCCATACCCGTGAAGAACACGACGATCTGATGGCACAGGCCATTGAAGCGCATAACCCGGACTACGTGGTGCTGGCGAAATACATGCGCGTGTTAACGCCATCCTTCGTGGCGCGTTTCCCGAACAAGATCATCAACATTCACCACTCGTTCCTGCCAGCCTTTATTGGCGCGCGTCCCTACCACCAGGCGTACGAGCGCGGCGTGAAGATCATCGGTGCAACCGCACACTACGTGAATGACAACCTGGACGAAGGTCCAATCATCATGCAGGACGTGATTCACGTGGACCACACCTACACGGCCGAGGACATGATGCGTGCAGGGCGTGACGTTGAGAAGAACGTGCTCAGTCGTGCGCTGTATCAGGTGCTGGCGCAGCGTGTCTTTGTCTACGGCAACAGAACCATCATTCTTTAATTTTTCGGAAAATGAATTGATTAGCTTTGCGCCTTTACGGATAAAAAGCAGGCAAACAGCTTCATTTCCCTAAAGGAATGCTTTACAGGGGCGTCTCATTTGATATGATGCGCCCCGCTTCCAGCAGGAAGCAGGCCAGTAAAAAGCATTACCCCGTGGTGGGGTTCCCGAGCGGCC